>JAYSPJ010000146.1:0-4943 GCA_043722155.1 Bradyrhizobium sp. | reverse complement strand
CGGAAAAAAATGTCGCAAGCCGCGGCGTTGTAGCGATCAGTTCTCGCCGCCTTCCTTTGCATCGAGGTGACGAAGTACATCCTCCGGCAACGCATGCGCCACGGCAGCCGCCGATGGCGGTTGGGGTCCGATCTCGCGGCCGCGTCCGCGGATCAGGCGTTCATAGGCCGAGATCAGGGTGACGTAAGGGTTGACCCAGAGCCAGCCGTCGCGCGTGAACACCTGCACGTCGAAATGAAGGTGGCGGCTGGTGCCGTTGGGATGGTCGAGATAATTCGAGACCACGCCGATTTTTTCGCCTTCCGCGACGACGCGTCCGTTGAGGATGCCGTCGGCATCGAGGCTGGCCGGGTTCATGTGCATGTAGCGGAAGCGGATATGTTCGGTGCGGCTGTTGACCTGCAGCGTCGCCGCCTGCTGTTTCGGTGAGCGGATCACGATGCTGTCGCGAACCGCGACCACCCCCTGCTGCTTGGGATCGCACTTATCGCCGCCTTCGCTGGCTCCCGCACATTCGCCGGCGCGGATATCCTGGCCCTGATGGCCATAGCCGCCGGCGCATTGTCCGACGCCGAAACTGCGGGCCTCGCAAAAATTATCCTGCCAGGGATAGCGGGCATTGCCGCCGGTCGGCTCGTCGGTCTTTTCGCGTGCCCTGCGTTTCCTGAAGGATTGCGAATGCGCGAAGGCCGGGGCCTTTTCCAGTGGAAAGCGGATTTGCGAATAGGCGGTGAAATCGGCGCGGCCGCCCTGCTTGCGAAAGCCGGTGTTGACGATGATGTCGCCGGCCGGGCGATAGCTGAAATCAGGGGAGCGTTGCACCGGCCGTTCGGCGACCATGGAAGGAAGGTCCAGGCGCGGCCGTGAGGGCTGGCCGCCGGCGACGCGCAGCGCTTTCAGGAAACGTTCGGCGACGGGATAGGCTTCGCGGCAGGCCAGCCGCCTCGCACGCGGCGTCGAGTCGAGGCACTGGATCGACACCACATAGGGAACGCCGAAGCGCGTGAAGGCATAGCGCACATAGCCTTCCCTGATGAAACGGCGCAGGTCGGGGAATAGCGCCATCAGCGCCTTGACCGGCTCGCCCTTGCCGCCGAGGGGGTCGGTGAGGTCGTAAACCAGGATCGAGCCGGTGATCTGCACTTCGACCGGTTTTGCAAAGGTCCGTTGCGGCATGCCGTCGCCGGCGCCGGGCTCGAGCGAGAACACTGCGTCGTAGCCGGCGGGGCCGGCGTCGAACAGGTCGGCGGGCCGGAAGTCCGCCTGATAGCGCGCCAGCGACAGGTTCGGCGGCGCGCCGTTCAGCCGGGCGTCGAGAAACGCCGCGGTGTCGAACGGCAGCAGCACCGGTACCCGGCTGCGCCCGATACCGGTGAAGACCTGCGAGGTCACCGCATTCAGCTGCACCAGCGCCGGCATGGTGCGCGGATCGTAGGCCGGGAGCCGCCGCTGGCCGGAGAACGTGAAGGCGGGCGCTGTCGCCGGCCGGGTGCTGATCTCGGTTCTCAGCTGATCGAGCGCAGCATGCCATTCGACGCGCACCACGGATACCGCCGGCGTCCGGAACTCATCGGCGACAGCAACGGCCATGCCGGCCAGGAGCAAAACGAAAGATGCCAGCCAACGCGTGACGAACCGGACAACCTTCGTAGCCAATGCGTCGCCCCCCGGCGCCAGTGCGTATTGGGGCGCCTAATCCTTGGCGCGTTCGACGTAGGATCCGTCCTCGGTCATGACCACAATGCGTGTCCCGACTCCGATGTGCGGCGGCACGTTGGTGCGCAAGCCGTTGGAGAGGATGGCAGGCTTGTAGGACGACGACGCGGTCTGGCCCTTGGTGACCGGTTCGGTTTCCACGACTTCCAGCGTGGCGCGCTGCGGCATCTGGATCGCCACCGGAATGACGCCGTGAAGCGAAAGCTTGACCGTCATGTTTTCCTGCAGGAAGGACTTGGCGTTGCCAATCACGTCCTTCGGCACCTGAACCTGATCGTAATTGTCGGTATTCATGAAGTGAAAGCCATCGGCGTCTTCATAGAGGTAGTTGTAGTTCTGGTCCTCGATGGTCGCCTTCTCCACCTGGTCCGTGGTCTTGTAGCGCTCGGAAACCTTTACCCCGTCGCTGATTCGGCGCATTTCGATCTGGCTGACCGGAGTTCCCTTGCCGGGGTGGATGTTCTCGGCGGTCAGAACCACGTAAAGCTTGCCGTCTTGCTCGATGACGTTGCCCTTGCGAATAGAACTGGCGATGACTTTCAAGGCTGTTTTTCCTGATATTCTGGCCCGGGCCCGATCCGGACAAGGGCGTCCCGGGGCCGTAGAGGCTGTTTCGGGCTGCAACATACTGATTTTGCCGATCGATGCCAGCAATTTGCGGCCTGACGAGGCGGCCCGCTGATGGCCGAAACCGACCGGATTTCACCTTGGTGGACGCCCGCGCGCCACGCCGACGTCAGGCCGTTTCTGGCGGCGCGGAGCGCGATCGCCCGAGCCGTTCGCGCATGGTTCGACGACCAGGGTTTTGCCGAGGTGGAGACCGGAGTTCTGCAGGTTTCGCCGGGCAATGAGACCCATCTGCATGCGCCCCGCACCGAACTCACGCGCGCCGACGGCCAGCGCGCCAGCCGTTACCTGCGGACCTCGCCGGAATTCGCCTGCAAGAAATTGCTGGCGGCCGGAGAGACGAAAATTTTCGAATTGGCGCGGGTGTTCCGTGACCGCGAGCGAGGCGACCTGCATCTGCCTGAATTCACCATGCTGGAATGGTACCGCGCCAATGCAGGCTATGACGCCGTGATGGCCGACAGCATCGTCATCATTGCGCGTGCCGCGCAGGCCACCGGCATCGAGCAGTTTTCGTTTCGCGGCAAGATTACCGATCCCTTTGCCGAACCGGAGCTGTTGACCGTCGCAGCGGCGTTCGAGCGTTTTGCCGGCATCGATCTGCTCGCCAGCATCGCGGACGGTCACGGCGATCGCGCGGCGCTTGCGGCGGCGGCGACGGGACGGGTGCGGATATCGGAGGATGACACCTGGTCGGACATCTTCAGCAAGGTATTGGTCGAGCATGTCGAACCCAGCCTGGGGCAGGGGCGGTTGACCGTCCTGTTCGAATACCCGGCGCCCGAGGCGGCGCTGGCGCGCGCCAAACCGTCGGATCCGCGCGTTGCCGAACGTTTTGAAATCTATGCCTGCGGTGTCGAGCTCGCCAATGGCTTTGGCGAGTTGACCGACGCCCGCGAGCAGCGCCATCGTTTCACCGAAGCGATGGACGAAAAGCAGCGGCGCTATGGCGAGCGCTATCCGCTCGATGAGGATTTCCTCGCCGCGGTCGGGCAGATGCCGCAGGCCAGTGGCGTCGCGCTCGGTTTCGACCGGCTGGTGATGCTGGCGAGCGGTGCCTTGAGGATCGATCAGGTGGTGTGGACGCCGCCGGCAGGTGAGGCATGAACAGGATCGATTTCAAACCAGCCGCGACCTTGCGCGAGCCCACGGAACTGGTCGCCCGGGGCCTTGTCCCTGTCGGGGATCTCGCCGATCTGGAGAAGGTCGCGGCACGCTACGCCGTGGCGGTGACGTCTGATATCGCCGCCTTGATTGACCCTGACGATCCCGACGATCCGATCGCACGGCAGTTCATTCCAAGGGCCGAGGAACTGGTCGTGCAAGCCAACGAGAGCGCCGATCCGATCGGCGATCACGCGCATTCGCCGGTCTCGGGAATCGTGCATCGCTATCCCGACCGGGTGCTGTTCAAGCTCGTTCACGTCTGCGCGGTGTATTGCCGTTTCTGTTTTCGCCGCGAGATGGTCGGGCCGGGCAAGGCGAGCGCGCTCTCGCAGGGCGCCTACGACAATGCGCTGGCCTATATCCGCGCGCATTCCGAAATCTGGGAGGTGATCCTGACCGGAGGCGATCCCCTGATGCTGTCGCCGCGGCGGCTCGCCGAAATCATGGCGGATCTGGCCGCGATCGACCACGTCCGCATCATCCGCATTCACACCAGGGTGCCGGTCGCCGAACCCCGGCGCATCAGCGACGAGATGATCGCGGCGCTGAAGGTTGAGGGCGCGACGACCTGGGTCGCGCTGCACGCCAACCACCCCCGCGAACTGACCGGCAAGGCGCGCGCCGCCTGTGCCGGGATCGTCGACGCCGGCATTCCCATGGTGAGCCAGACCGTGTTGCTGCGCGGCGTCAACGACGAGGCCGCGACACTGGAAGCGCTGATGCGGGCCTTCGTCGAGTGCCGGATCAAGCCCTATTACCTGCACCACGGCGATCTCGCACCCGGCACGGCGCATCTGCGCACCACGCTCGAGCACGGACAGCAATTGATGCGAACTCTAAGGGGACGGGTGTCCGGGCTGTGCCAGCCGGAATACGTGCTGGATATTCCAGGCGGCCACGGCAAGGCGCCGGCCGGCCCGAGCTACTTGTCGCAGGCCGTTCCCGCATCGGAAGGTGAACCGGGAGACGAAACGCGCTATCGTGTGGTCGACTATTGCGGCGACGTTCATCTCTATCCGCCGAGGTCGTGATCCGATGACGGCGGACGGAGGGAAGACAGAGCCGGAGCCGCCGGAAGACGAGGGCAACCGCAACGTCGAGAACGCGGTGCTCCTCGGGTTTCTTGCCGTGCTGGTGGGGGCGGGAGTTTGGCTGCTCAGCACCATGGCGGACGTACGAAAGGTTCAGGACTGCGCTGCCCAGGGGCGCCGCAATTGTGCAGAGATCGAGGTTCCCGACCGGACGCGATAGATGAATTCTCTGAGTGTCTGTCCGAAGAGTTCTTGAATCATATGAATCACCTGTGATTCAAAGGAGGTGGCCTGATTCGAGGAGGGGTCACCGATGTGGACGAGCAAGAACCGCGCCCGTTACGACCGCAGCAAGTTGCGATATCCGAGCGATCTGACCGACGACGAATGGGGACTGGTCGA
>JAYSPJ010000145.1:0-7428 GCA_043722155.1 Bradyrhizobium sp. | reverse complement strand
CGCCAGGTCCAGACCATGCCCGCCATCAGCAGGCCGAACAGCAGCGGCACCCAGGCGCCTTCGATCAGCTTCATCAGATTGGCGGTGAAGAACGTCATGTCGACGACGATGAGCGGCACGATCACCGCAGCAGCGGTCGCGGCGCGCCAGTTCCACAATTTCCAGATCACGACGAAACCCATGATGCCGTCGACGACCATGGTCGTGGAGACGGCGATGCCATAGGCGGAGGCCAAGCCGCTCGAAGTGCGGAACAGCAGCACCAGCAGCAGCACGCCGATCAGCAACAGCCGGTTCACGCGCGGCAGATAAATCTGGCCGGCATGGGTCTCCGAGGTGTAGCGGACCTCGAAGCGTGGCAACAGGCCGAGCTGCACCGCCTGACGGACCAGCGAAAAGGCCCCCGTAATCACGGCCTGGCTCGCAATCACCGTCGCCGCGGTCGCCAGGATGACCAGCGGTATCAACATTATTTCCGGAACCATCCGGTAGAACGAGTTCTCGATCGCGGCGGGATTGGCCAGCACCAGGGCGCCCTGGCCGAAATAGTTGATCAGCAGCGCCGGCAACACGAAGTAGAACCACCCGGCCTGGATCGGCTTGCGTCCGAAGTGCCCGAGATCCGCATACAGCGCCTCGCCGCCGGTCACCGCGAGGAATACCAGCCCCAGCGTCACCAGTCCGATGGTTCCGTGCGATAACAGGAACTGGATGGCATACCAGGGGTTGATCGCCGCCAGCACCCCGGGATCATCGCTAATATGCAGCAGGCCCAATACCGCCAGCGTGGCGAACCAGAGCATCATGACCGGTCCGAAAGCCGCCGCGACGCGGGCGGTGCCGCTGCTCTGCACCGAGAACAGCCCGACGAGAATGAAGATCGTCAGCGGTACCACGTAGGGCTCGAGCGCCGGGGCTGCGAGCTTGAGACCTTCGACCGCCGACAATACCGATATCGCCGGCGTGATCATGGAGTCGGCGATGAACATCGAGGCGCCGATCACACCCAGCGCCAGCAAGACCCAGCTTCGGCGGCCGAGCGCGCGTTGCCCGAGCGCCATCAGCGAAAGCGTGCCGCCCTCGCCGTTATTGTCGGCGCGCAGCAATAGCAGCACGTATTTTGCGGTGACGACGATAAACAGCGACCACAGGATCATGCTGAGAACGCCGAGCACGATCTCTCGGGTGACCGACCCACCATGCGCCGCCGCGTGGACAGCCTCGCGAAATGCATATAGCGGCGAGGTGCCGATATCGCCGAACACCACGCCGATGCTTCCCAGAGTCAGGGCCCAGAAACCAGTAGTGGCCGGCGCCTCATGGGCTTCGGTTGATGGAGCGCTGAGAGCCATGGTGCCTAAAAACGCTTTGTCGGTTGAGTTGATCCGGGCTGGCTATCGACGCTTTCCTGGAAAGTTTGTCAACCAAACCACCCTAGCACCGCTGGCCGTGCGAAACTTGCCCGCAGAGCGGCTTCTTCACAGAAGAATACGGTGTCCTGGTAGTGCAAATGAGTCAGGGCTTCAGGCCGGGGGGCAGCGGCGGATCCTCACGCATCAGCGTGATGGTCACGCGGCGGTTTGCCGACAGCGTCGGGTCGTCGGGAAACAGCGGCTGGCTGTCGGCCTTTCCCGAGACGGCAAAGATGTGGGAGGACGGCACGCCTTCCCGCTCGAGGATCTGGCGCACGGCGTTGGCACGGTCCGCCGAAAGATCGAACGCCCCATACTCGTTTCGCGACGGCACGAAGCCCGCCGCGGTGTGCCCGATAATCGAGATGCGAAGCGGCGTCGCCTTGAGCGGCCCCGCAAGCTTCTGGATCAGCCGACGGGTACGCTCGTAGGGCGCCTTGGAGCCGTCGGCGAACATCGACCGGCCGTCCTGGTCGACGATTTCCAGGTTGAGGCCCGCATTGGTTTCCTCAAACATGATGTGTTTCGAAATTTCGGTCAGTTCCGGCATGTCCTGCAATGCCTGCCGCAGCGATGCCGAGGCCAGCGCGAATTCGCGGTCGATCTTCAGCCGGGCGCCCTGCGCAAGACTGTTCTCCTTCTCATCCGGCGTCGGCGTATTGGAGGCTTCCTCGGGGGGAATATGCGCTGCATTCTTCAGCTTCGCTCGCGTCGGCAGGCCATCGGATTCGATGATTCCGGAATAGCGAGCCTCGGTCTGCACGCCGAAGGCCTCGCGCATCGAGCCGGCGACGATCTTCAGCTTGTTCTGATCCTGACTGGAGAACGCAACCAGCATCACGAAAAATGCCAGCAGCAAAGCCATCAGATCGGCAAAGGTCACAAACCAGCCGTGCCCGCCATGTGCCTCTTCGCGTTTTTTCTTGGCCATGCTCTATATCCGCGCCTGTATGTCGCCGTCGATCAGGCGGGAGCCAGTTCGCCTTCTTCGTGACGATGTTTTTCGGGCAGATAGGCCAACAGCATTTCACGCACCAGGGTCGGACTCTTGGAATCGCGAATCATCAGAATGCCATCGATGATCAGCGTGCGGTTGGTTTCCTCGTCGATCAGCTTGCCATGCAGTTTGTCGGCGATCGGCAGACAGATCAGGTTTGCCACGAGCGCGCCGTAAAGCGTCGCCAGCAAAGCCACCGCCATGAAGGGGCCGAGCTTCGAGGGGTCCGACATGTTCGAGAACATCTGCACCATGCCGAGCAGCGTGCCGATCATACCGAAGGCCGGTGCGCAATCGCCGATGGCGCGATAGATCTTCGACCCTTCGTTCAAGTGCAGCAGGAAATTGTCGCGGTCGCGCTCGAGATTGTCGCGGATGAACTCCAGATCGTAGCCGTCGGCCACGTAGCGAATCCCCTTGGCGAGGAACGGCTCGGTGGTTTCGACCTTTTCAAGCCCGACCGGACCCTGCTTGCGCGCGATCTCCGCGATGCGGGCCAGTTCGTCGACAAGGTCGCGCGCCGAGAGACTGCTCAGTGTAAAGGCGAATTTTGCGCCGAGCGGCAGGCCATGGATCATCGCCGACATCGGGAATCGGATCAGCGTCGCGGCGAACGAACCGCCGAAGATGATGATGACGGCATGGATGTCGTAGAACATCCGGAAGTCGCCGCCCATCAGGATTAGCGTACACAGTACGATCGCGCCGGCGATCAGGCCGAGCAGGGTGGCGATATCCATCATATACTCCGACGCGCACGCAAACGACCGTCCGTTCTGGGCGGTGACGCCGCCCATCCGGAGCCGCGCAACAGGAACCCTACGTCGCTGCCATTAAAGACGCGTAAAGGATAAGGTCCGGAAGATCGTAATAGGCCGCACGAATCGCCGCCTGATGCAGCACCATCTCAACGTTTTGCTAACCATAACCCGCGGCCGGCACACCCACCGCTCGAGAGACGATGCGGCCGGCACCGTCAGCCGACGGCCAGGCCCGTCAGTTCGAGGCTGAGCGCACGCAATCGCTGGCGGGCGGCGGCGTCATAGGCCTGCGGATTGGCCCGCACCTCGTTCATGCCGTTGAAGAACAGCCCGGTCTTGCCTGCGACATCGTCGCCGGCGGCGAGATGCAGGATCGCCTCGCCGCCCTGCTCCACCGTCGAGATCGGGGTGACGCCGCCGGCACGCACCATCGTGGTGTTCATGAAAGTCGCCGGATGCAGCGAATTGACGGTAACATCGGTTCCTTCGAGCCGTTCGGAAAGATCGATCGTGAACATGATCTGCGCGAGCTTGCTCTGCGCATAGGCGCGGCCGCCGCTGTAGCCTTTGGTAATCATGACATCGTCGAAATCGATCGGGTGCTGGCCGAGCGAAGCGACATTGACGATCCGCGACGGCGCGGCTGCCTTCAGCAGCGGCAGCAACAGGTGGGCGAGCAGAAAGCCGGAGAGATAATTGACGGCGAAGCGCAGTTCGTAACCGTCCTGGCTGGTTTGCCGCGCGGGGCCTTCATTCTGCGATCCGATCCCGGCATTGCTGACGAAAACATCCAGCCGCGTGTGGTCGGCAACCACGGGTCCGGCAAGCCTCCGCACGTCGGCAAGCGAGGAAAGATCGGCTCGGTAGAAGGTGGGCTCGCTGCCCCCTGCCCGCCTGATTTCCTCGATCAAGGTTTGGGCTCGCGCCCGGTCGCGGCCATGGATCAGGACTTTTGCACCTGATGCCGCGAGTCTGGCGGCGACGTAGCGGCCGACGCCGTCGGTCGAGCCGGTGATCAACACCGTCTTGCCGTCGATCTTCATGCCGAAAACGCTGCCGTCCCTGCCCTCACTGCGCCTGCACGCCGATCCCGGCCGCCTTGATGATCGGCCACCATTTTTCGATTTCGGCTTTCTGGAACGCGGCCAGGCCTTCCGGCGTCTGCTGCGCGCGCGGCGCGACGTCGAGGCCCAGTTCGGTAAACCGCTTCTGGATCGCCGGATCGGCCAGCGCCTCGACGGTCGCGGCGTTCAGTTTGGCGATGACATCCTTCGGCGTGCCTTTCGGCGCGAAGAAGCCGAACCAGCCCGACATATAGAGCCCGGGCACGCCGGTCTCATCCGCGGTCGGGATGTCCGGCATCGAGGCCGAACGCTGCGGCGACAGGTTGGCGAGCGCCTTGATCTTGCCGCCGCGGATTTGCGGCAGCGCCACCGCGCCCTGCACCACCAGCAGGTCCACCGTACCGGAGACGAGATCGGTCATCGCCGGGCCGGCGCCGCGATAGGGAATGAACTGCACCTTCTGCCGGGTGAGCTTCTCGAACATGACGCCGGTGACATTCGCCGCCGCGTTCTGGTTGACGAAATTGATCTTGTCCGGATTGGCCTTCATCCAGGCCACGAGGTCCTTCAGATTGTCGGCCGGCAGATCCTTCTTGGCGACCATCAATTGCGGATTGTTGGAGACCAGCGCGATCGGCTCGAAATCCTTTTCGAGATCGTAGTCGAGCTTGTAGATGATGCTGCCGACATGGGTATCCCATTGGCCGATGTCGAAGGTGTAGCCATCCGGCGCCGCGCGCGCGACGCGCCCGACGGCGATGCTGCCGCCGGCGCCACCGACATTTTCGATCACGATCGGCTGTCCGAGCGGCGCCCGCATCCGCTCCGCCAGGATGCGGGCCGCGGCGTCGGTCGATCCGCCCGGCGGGAACGGCACCACGAGGGTGATCGGCCGCGTCGGATAGCTCTGCGCCTGCGCGCCGGCGACGCCGGCAACGATTGCCAGTCCCAGCGCAACCAATAGCCTGCTCATGATTTCCCCCGGTTTTGAAGTGTTCGTATTCTCCGTCAGTGAATTTCCGCCGATCGCTTCAGCGCGGCTTTGAGTTTTTCCAGCGTGAAGTCCGGGCTGCGCGCGATCTCGAGAATCGGCGTTTCGCGCCGGGCACAGAGTTCGCAGGCATCCGGCACCTTGGCGGCGATATCGTGCGGGATCACGATCGCGCCGTGACTGTCGGCGTGAATCAGATCGTCGGAGCGCACCGTCATCCCGGCGACGCGGACTTCCCCGCCAAAATTCTCGGCGTGAACCCAGGCGTGCGACGGGCCGATCGAGCCTGCCAGCGCCTGAAAACCGGGCGCCCATTGCGGGATGTCGCGGATTGATCCGTCGGTGATGACGCCGAGGCAGCCGAGCGCCTTGTGCACGTTGCTTTGCACCTCGCCCCAGAACGCGCCGTAGCCGACGTCGGGGCCGTCGATGTCCTGGATCACGGTGATGCGCGGGCCGTGGCCGGTGCCGACATATTCGTAGTACTCGATGCGCCGCTTCGACGCCTCATCGGCAGGCAGGCCGGATTTCACGACCGAGCGGATCGTCACCGTGCGCGCATAACCGACCATCGGCGGCAGATCGGGGAACGGACACACCAGCGGCTTGGTGGTGTAGCCGATCAGGCGGCGTTCCGGGGCGACGATCTCCATCGCATTGCAGATGGTCGGGGTGTCGTAGCGCGCCAGTGCTTCGAGCACGGATGCGGGCAGCGGTGCGGATTTCGTCACGGGCGTTTCTCTCCAGATTTTGAAAGGGCGGCCGTCTTGAAGCCGCCCATTGATCTGCCTATAGCCGAGATTGGGATCGAACCCAACTCGGCGGCGGCTCATGGCAGATATCCGGGAGGTGACGTCGCCGGCTGCTCAGTTCAGCCGCGGCGGCCGATCGTCCTTGTCCGGCTCGGCGGCCGGCGGCACGAACGTCGAGGTGGCCGGATTTGACGGGACGACATCGGCCGGGGGAGCTGCAGCCAGCGCCGCGGCGGCGCGCTGATGGCCGCGATACGCCTTCCAGCCCCACGGCAGGCTCAAGAGATAAAGCACCGAACCCGCCGACAGAATGTGCCAGGGATACCCGATCAGCAGCGCCACGAAGAAGATCACCGAGACGAAAACCGGCAGCACCATCTCCGGCGGCACCCGCAAGCGCACGGTTTTGCCCGAAAACACCGGCAGGCGCGACACCATCAGGAATGCGATCAACAGCGTATAGAACGCGATCAGCATCACCGGCGGCGACGGCATGCCGAGGAATGCGAGATAGATCGGAAGCAGCACCAGGATCGCACCGGCCGGGGCGGGAACGCCGGTGAAGAAATTCGCCGCAAAGGCCGGCTTGTTCGGATCGTCCATGGTGGCGTTGAAGCGCGCCAGCCGCAGCCCGCCTGAGATGGCGAACACCATCGCTGCGATCCAGCCGACATTGCTGAGATCGTGCAGCGTCCAGAAATACAGGATCAGCCCTGGTGCCACGCCGAAATTGACGAAATCGGCCAGGCTGTCGAGTTCGGCGCCGAATTTCGATTGGCCCTTGATCATGCGGGCGACGCGGCCGTCGATGCCGTCGAGCACGGCGGCGAACACGATCGCGGCGACAGCCAGTTCCATCCGCCCTTCCGTGGACAGGCGGATCGCGGTCAGCCCTGCGCAGATCGCGAGCAGCGTGATGACGTTGGGCACCAGCATCCGCACCGGGATCGGACGAAACCGGCGGCGGCGCATTTCTGGAGATTTGGGATCGGCGGGCATCTGCATCGGCCACATATAGCAAGCGGGAGCCCGCTCCGCCATCGCGGCGGCGGGCCGGGCCAGCCGCCAGCTCAAATGGTTAATCGGCGCGGTAGGTCCGGCCGCCGTCGCCAATCCTGAAATCGGCCAGCACGGTCTCCCCGGCCACCGCGGTCTGGCCCTCGGAAACCAGCGCTTTGCTGCCTTCGGGCAGGTAGACGTCGAGCCGCGAGCCGAAGCGGATCAGCCCGAACCGCTCGCCGGCGCCGAGCGACTGCCCTTCGCGGACGAACGAGACAATTCGCCGCGCCACCAGCCCTGCGATCTGGACTACGCCGATGCGGCCGTTCGGCGTCGAGATCACCAGCGAATTACGCTCATTGTCCTCGCTCGCCTTGTCGAGTTCGGCGTTGATGAAGGCACCCGGCCGGTACGCGATCCGGTCGATCCGCCCGGTCACCGGGCTGCGGTTC
>JAYSPJ010000144.1:0-2292 GCA_043722155.1 Bradyrhizobium sp. | reverse complement strand
GGGAAGGGCAAGAACTGGGGTGCTTGCGGACCGACCGCTTTCGGCGTCCGCTCTGGCCGCGCCGCACGGCGAGAAATGGGTGGGCAGCAGAACGTCGGCTCTTGGGCCCACGCGCGGGCGCCCCTCAGTGCCAGTGCCTGGTGTGATGAACAAAGCTTGGCCGGCAGAAATGACGTTGGCAGTGTGCCAGACAGCCCTCGGAACTATGAGGAATTCGCCCTTTCTCAAGCGGCGCTCGATGGTAGCGCCGTTGATCTCCAGCAGGAGGGCAAGTTCACCTGATAGCTGGATGATCATCTCCTCGCCGTTGGGATGTCGTTCCCAGCTGGCCCAATCGCTTTAATTTATAATCAAGTTCACCAGACGGCCGGGCGGAAGGGCGTCCACCCCTTCCTCCCAAAACGACGGCCCGACTTCGATTGGAAGGCAGCCGTCATCTAGCGTCAACTGAGCAAAGTGCCTTGTAAGATCGTGAACGGCGGGGACTATGACACTCATTCTAAATCGCTCGCACGTTGTCATAGGCAGCAACCAAGCGCTTGGGCGCAATGTGGCGCCAGACGCGCTCGACGAAGGGTAGAAGCTGAGAGGTCCGAGCGGCGGACAGCCGAGCGAGCACGATGTCATGGCCGCGATAGTGATCTTCGATGAAGAACAGATCGGGCGCTCGCGATATGAGAAGGTCACGCTCGTCCGGATCAACATGTTTCAACACGATTGAGCCATCCGCGACGCGAAGGCGGGTCAGCAGGGCCTTGCCGACCCTGAGAGAAGGCTCACCACAGGAGGTGGCCTCCGTCACCCCGCCAAGCTGCTATGCATACGCGGTGATGTCGATCCATGTTGCCAAGCTGCAGCTCGCTTCCGCCTCACAATGGCAGCTTCGAAAGAGGTTGAAGGGACGGCAAACTGACTGCAACTGGGTGGAAAACGGCAAGCCTGCTTCTGGGGACCAAACGCTTGAAAGCGAACGTTTAAGCGGTGGCATCGTGTGATTGGACGGTATGAGCTACATGTCTCATGTGACCCAAGTCGCGTTTTGGAATGCTAAACCAGCGCCGGTAAGTACCTACCTCTCTTGATAGACGTCCGTTTCGCGAGGGCTACGCCAATGGAACTCCACGATAACTGGTTTGACAGCTTAAATCAGAAACGTGCGTTGAGCGTTACTCGGGCCGATCGAGACTCGATGGGGTGGAAATGAATGTCATTCTGTCCGTCCGGCCCTTCGTTCGGCAAGCGCGATTGGTAGTAATAATCGATGGCCGAGCTTTTTGAATTCAGGAGATTGAAAGCCTCCAGCTCAACGCTGATGTCGGGTCTGATCTTATACCCCACCCGACCGTTGAGCGTCGTCGTCGACTTGGACCGAACGCTATTGTCCTCGATCAGCGGGCGCGGGCCGAAGTAGCGGAATTGCAGTGCGCCGAAATACGGCCCCAAATTGTCGACCGCAGCGGCCAGCGAGGCAACGCCTTCGACCGCTCCGGGAATGCGACGACCGACCGGGTCTACATCGCGAAACCGAGCCTTGGCATAGGCAAGGTCGGCATCAATCGTCAGCCAGTCAGTTGGCTTGTAGTAATTGGAAAACTCGATGCCAACGCGTCTGCTCGGACGTCCCGCCGATGTCGTGCCTGCATCACCCTGGAAAATAAGCTCGGAAGCGAAATCCAGGCCGTATACTGAAAGCGTGCTCTGCAGCCGGGGGATGATTTCGGTACGGATGCCTGCCTCGGCACCTTTTGCGCGCACCAGTCCGGGAACGCGATCGGCGGGATCGCCCGATTTCGGATCAACCGTGATAACCGTGCCGCGCGCGTCATTGCTATGGAAGCCGGCCCCTGCATTGAGATAAAACTCGGTCTTCGCCCAAGGCCCGAAGATTAGACTGAGCTTCGGGCTGGCAAGCGAGGCATGCGTTTTGCCGGAGTTCGCATCGAGCGAGCTCCGCACGTTGAACTTATAATAATCCTCGCGAAGGCCGAGCACGGTCCGAAATTTGTCTGCCCAGTGGGTCTTGTTCTCGACATAGACTCCGACACTCGTTTCCTTGAACCGGTCGCGACGCGTTTCGGAAAGCTCCTGCCGAGCCTTTGCCCTGAGCAGGCCGTTGCGAATGGCATCGCGCTGGATCTGTATGCCGACAGTGGTCTCGGACGGACGTCCGAGCAGGCTCCCCTTCCACGCGTGGCTCGCGTTCAGCGTCATGTCGGTGCGGTTGTCGGGCTGCGCGAACTGATCGCCGTTGACGGGGTCGTCGAGGAAGTAGGTGAAGTTCGAGTAGATACG
>JAYSPJ010000143.1:0-1750 GCA_043722155.1 Bradyrhizobium sp. | reverse complement strand
GCCCGCCGAGGTCACATGACCTCGGCGACCACGCGGCCGACGCCGGCGCTGGTCAGGCCGACGGCGCGCGCCGCGCCGCTCGACAGGTCGAGCACGCGCCCCTTAATGAACGGGCCGCGGTCATTGATGGTGACGACGACGCTGCGGCTGCCATGGGTCACCTTCAGCTTGGTGCCGAACGGCAGGGAGCGGTGAGCTGCGGTCATGGCGTTCTGATTGAAGCGCTGCCCGGACGCGGTCTTGCTGCCGGACTCGTTGCCATAGAACGAGGCCATTCCCGAGAAGCTGCGGCCGGAGCCCGACGACGGCGTGACCGCCGCATTGGCGTCGAGCCAGGAGGCGCTGGTGGATTTGGCCGCGTGGTGGGAATGGTGGCGGTGGTGATGCTTGGATTTGGCGGAAGCTTCGATGACGCTTGCACCGAGCAGGAGAGTTGCGGCGAAAAGAGCTAGCGCCGTACGCGACTGGGTTACTTTTCCCAGCGTCGGATTCTTGGAAGTCAGCATACAAAAAGTCCCTCAAGATAAGTATTGCCACATATGTGGCAAGTGGAACCCCCGTCCCAATGTAAGTGGTTGGCGTTTGGTAGGCGAATAAGGCATAAGATTGGCAGTAGACTTGTTTCTATACGGACTGAAATATCTTGTGACCGGATTCAGATAAGCCATAAATGTTCCGTAATTTTACGGATTTAGGTTTAGTTTACTAATAAATTACTTAGAAATACTATTGGGCCAAGTCATCGTCGGGCGCGACGGGCCATTGCGCAAGTAATGGCGAGACGGAATGACTCGGGGGGAGCCCGCCATTCCGGCCATCGGGTCATGGGAGGCATGCAGCGGACGGCGGGCCAAATGCGGCCAGCGAACAGCAAGCCGGCCTCGGGACCGGAAAGGCTGGAGAATTCGCGGCGCCGGATTCGCGGCAGGAAGGCCTCTGGCGGCCACTTCCAAAGAACCTGCGACAAGGCATCGCCAGCCGCCGCGGTCATGTTGCACCTGCGCTCTTGCTATGTTAGCAAAGCCGCGATTTTAACGAGCCCGGTACTGTCAGTGCCGGTCTAAAATCGAAGTCCCGCTTGAATTCCAAGGGCTTGGATCGCTAGGCGCCGCATCGTGGCGACGGTTTTTCCCTTGCGAGTTTGACAGCTAAAAAGAGCGCGCCAGTGGCTGCTGAAAATCCGTCCGTTTCGGGAGTGTCCGGTCGTTACGCAACGGCTTTGTTCGAGTTGGCGCGCGACGAAAAATCCATCGACGCGGTAAGGGCCGATCTCGACAGATTCGAAGCCATGCTGGCCGACAGCGCCGATCTGAAGCGGCTGGTCCGCAGCCCGGTTTTTTCGGCGGAGTCGCAGTCGAGGGCGCTGGCCGCCGTGCTCGACAAGGCCGGAATTTCGGGCGTTGCCGCCAGGTTCCTCAAGGTCCTCACCGCCAACCGCCGGCTGTTCGCCGTCTCCGACGTGATCCGCGCCTTCCGCGCGCTGGTGGCGAAGTTCAAGGGCGAGGCCACCGCCGACGTGACGGTTGCCGAAAAGCTCAGTGACAAGAATCTCGACGCCCTGAAGACTGCCCTGAAATCGGTAACGGGCAAGGACGTCGCGCTCAACGTGAATGTCGATCCCTCGATCATCGGCGGCCTGGTCGTCAAGCTGGGCAGCCGCATGGTGGATAGTTCGCTTCGCACCAAACTCAATTCGATCAAGCACGCGATGAAAGAGGCAGGCTGATGGACATCCGCGCCGCGGAAATTT
>JAYSPJ010000142.1:0-2476 GCA_043722155.1 Bradyrhizobium sp. | reverse complement strand
TCGGCCGGCGTCGGCGCCATTCTGGCGCTGATGCTGTTCGGGCAGGATCTTTCCGTGATCGGCCTGATCGGCATCATCCTCTTGATGGGTATCGTCAAGAAGAACGCGATCATGATGATCGACTTCGCGCTGGAAGCGGAGCGTCATAAGGGTATGTCTGCGGACGAGGCAATCGTGCAGGCCTGCCTGTTGCGCTTTCGCCCGATCATGATGACGACGCTGGCCGCTCTGTTCGGCGCGCTGCCGCTGGCGGTGGAAAGCGGCACCGGCGCCGAGCTGCGCTTTCCGCTCGGTATTTCCATCATCGGCGGCCTGCTTCTCAGCCAGTTGCTGACGCTCTATACGACGCCGGTGATTTATCTGGCGCTCGACCGGCTGAATCGCCGGATCGAGAAGGCGGTGCCGCCTGCGCCCGAATTGCCGTCACCGCCGGTCGCGGGAGCCGCCGAGGGGATGCCGTAATGGCATCGATCTCGGAGCCGTTCATTCGCCGGCCGGTCGGCACCACCTTGCTGGCGATCGGACTGTTTCTGGTCGGCATGGTCGCCTACGTGTTTTTGCCGGTAGCCGCGGTTCCCAATGTCGACTTCCCGATGATCCGGGTGTTCGCGTCCCGTCCGGGCGCCGATCCCTCTGTCATGGCGGCGACGGTGGCGGCCCCGCTGGAACGGCGGCTCGGCGAGATCGCGGGCATCACCCAGATCACCTCGACCAGTTCGCTCGGCATCACCAGCATCCAGCTGCAATTCGCCATCGGCCGCAACATCGATCGCGCCGCGCGCGACGTGCAGGCCGCCATCAACGCCTCGCTGGCCGATCTGCCGAGCGACCTGCCGTCGCTGCCGCGGTTCCGCAAAGCCAATCCCGCCGCGGCGCCGGTGTTCGTGCTGGCGCTGACGTCGAAGACGATTGCCTCGAGCGCGATGTACGACGTCGCCGACACCGTGATTGCCCAGCGCATCTCGCAGGTGCCCGGGGTCGGCGAGGTGACGGTCAGCGGCGCCGACCAGCCCGCGGTTCGCATCGCGCTCAACCCGGTCGCGCTCTCCAACGCCGGGATTGCGACCGACGCGGTCAGGCTCGCGATCATCGCCGCCAATCCGCTGGGTCCGGTCGGAATCTTCCATGGCGAGCGCCAGAGCGAAACCCTGTCCACCAACCGGCAGATGCGCACCGCTGCCGAATTCCGCGACATCCTGATCAAGAGTTCGAACGGCAACTACGTCCGGCTGTCCGACCTCGCCGAGGTCGAGGATTCCGTGCGCAACAGCCGCTCGATCGCCTGGTTCAACAAGCAGCCGGCCGTGCTGATTCAAATTACAAAACAGGGCGATGCCAACGTCATCGACACCGTCGATCGGGTCAAAGCGCTGATCCCCGAACTGAAGCAATGGATCCCCGCCGGGGTCGAAATCTCGACCCTGGTCGATCGCACCGGAACCATCCGCGCCAGCGTGCTGGACATGCAGTGGACGCTGCTGGCGACGGCCTTCCTGGTGATGCTCGTGGTGTTCGTGTTCCTGCGCCGGGCGACGCCGACCATTGCCGCCGGCGTATCGGTGCCGCTGGCGCTGGCCGGCACCTGCGCCGGCATGTGGCTCGCCGGTTTCTCGATCGACAATCTGTCGCTGATGGCGCTGGCGATTTCGGTCGGCTTCGTGGTCGACGACGCCATCGTCATGGTCGAGAACATGTACCGCAATCTCGAGCAGGGCATGAAGCCTTTTGAGGCGGCGATCGAGGGCGCCAGGCAGATCGGCTTCACGGTGCTGTCGATCAGCCTGTCGCTGGTCGCCGCCTTCACGCCGCTGATCTTCATGGACGGGATCGTCGGCCGGCTGCTGCGGGAATTCTCGCTGACCCTGACTTTCGCCATCGTGGTTTCCACCGTGGTGTCGCTGACGATCACGCCGATGATCTGCGCGCATTACATCAAGTCGGCGACCTCCGACAACGCGACCTGGTTCGACCGCGCCGTCGAGGGCACGCTGTCGCGCATCGTCGCGTTCTATACGCGGACGCTGCGGGTGGTGCTGGGCTTCCCGATCCTGACCCTGATCGTGTTCTTCGCCACCATCGCGCTGACGGTGGTGCTCTATATCAAGACCCCGAAGGGCTATTTCCCGGTCGACGATTCCGGCTTTGTGATCGGCGCGACCCGGGCGTCGGCCGACACCTCGTTCCAGGCCATGCTGAAGCTGCAGCAGCAGCTCGCCGATATCGTGATGGCCGATCCGGCCGTGGCGGGGATCGGCTCCGTGCTGGGCGGCGGCGGCGGCCCCGGTGGCGGCGGCGCCAATCGCGGGGTGATGTACATCAGCCTGAAGCCGCCGGAGCAGCGGGCGGGCATGTCGACCCAGATGGTGATCGACCGGCTGCGCAAGGATCTCTATCGCGTCGCCGGCATCCGGCTGTTCATGTTCGCGGCGCAGGATATCCGCGCCGGCGGCCGGCAGAGCGATTCCGATTACCAGTA
>JAYSPJ010000141.1:0-11574 GCA_043722155.1 Bradyrhizobium sp. | reverse complement strand
GCTCGCACACCCTACGGCTGCCCATTTCTGTCACCCGCGTGAATGCTATATCTCGAACATGACCACCGCCGAAGACATCGAGAAAGCCGTCGAACAGCTTGCCCCGCGCGAACTGGCGCGCTTTCGTGCCTGGTTCGAGGCCTTCGACGCCCTCCAATTCGACGCCGCGATAGAGCGGGATATCCACGCCGGCAAGCTTGATGCCCATGCGGGAGAAGCTCTCGCCGCGCACCGCGCCGGGCGCTCGCGCGACTTGTGAGGCACTTTGTTTCAACGTCAGTGACTTTCGCTACGATTCGTTGCCGCATTGCGAAAGCTGGCCGGCTGTCCGAAATTATGCTACATTCCACCCATGAAGACAAAGAAGCTGACTGATGCCCTGGAACGCGTCGAGGCATGGCCGCCGCAGGTCCAGAATGAGCTTGCTGAGTTCGCTCTCGAACTCGACGCCGGGCTGAAGGACGGCGAATACCAGCCAACAGCGGAAGAGCTTGCCGGCATCGATCGCGGCCTGCGTGCGGCGGCGGAAGGCCGCTTCGCGACCGATCGGCAGGTTGAAGCCGCGCTCGCCAAATTCCGCGGGTGATGAAAGTCGTCTACACCGAGGACGCCCTCAGGGATCTCGGTGACATTGCCGACTGGCTGATACTTCACTATCCAACCGTGGCGCCAGCGGTCGAGCGGCGCATTCGTGCCGTCGTCGCCCACATTGCGCGATGGCCGCAAAGTTTACGCCGTGCTGCGGGACGTCCCGGCGTTCGCGTGGCGCCGCTGGGCCGGTATCCCTACAAGATTTTCTATCGGGTCACGGGCGACACCGTTGAGATACTCCATATCCATCACGCCGCGCGTCAATCCTGGGATGACCCGAACTCCCAAGGCTAGCCCGTAGGATCGCTGGAGCTCGTAGGGCGGATTGGAGCCGAAGGCGCAACCGCAACCCGGGAGGGATTAACGGCGATCGGCGATCCGCCCTGCACGCTGCTGTGATAGAATGGTCGCCAGTCACTCGAACGCCGAAGGGCCCGCCATGGACAAGCTGAATTTTCAGAATCCCCTGTTCAATACCTATGCCGTCGCCGCTTCGATCATGATTCTCAAGGCCGTCCTGATGTCATGGTTGACGGTCGTGCGCATGATGCATGTAAAAGGTGGATTTCGCTCTCCTGAGGACATCAGGAAGACACTTCTCAATCCAGCGCCAAGCGCTGAACAACTTGCGCCCAACGAATATGTCGATCGCATCCGGCGAATCCAGCTCAACGATCTTGAAAACCTGCCGTTCTTCCTGGTCGCAGGATTTCTTTTCATCCTGACCGACCCGTCCCTGAAGCTGGCGCAGTGGCTGCTGTACGGCTACGTCGTCTCGCGGCTGTTGCATTTTGCCGCCTATTTCACGGCCAGGACTCACGACACGCGCGCAACCCTGTGGACTGTGGGCTCCCTGATCCTGATTTTCATGAGCTGTTGGACACTGTTTGTCGCGCTGCATCGGTGATCGGACCAAAACCGCGGCACGTAGCTTGCCGGCATCGCAATCCGCCCTGTCACACAATCCGGTCGGTGCAATACGTGCGCTATTGTCCGCTGGTCGGCGCAATACGCGGAGTTTATCATCGGGCGCGCATTCGCGCGACCCGTTGGCTATCGCGCCCTGCGCGTTAGCTTGCGTCCGGGCCAGTCGGCGCAGGACTCAGCGGAGCGCCTCCTACCGAAACAGGACCGGCAGGCGTGGGAAGTGGCGGAAGAGTTGGAGGAAGAACTGGAGGGATTACTTTTCGCGACGCCTGCACGACCCGCGCGCGAGGATTTCGACGCGGGATGCTGGAAGTCACCGACGATAGAATGCTGGAAGTCGTCAGCGGCGGCGTCACCGGATTCTGCAGGGAGCTCACCTGCGCCGTCAGCACGGCGAGTTGACGGGTTATTCTTTTCAAATCCGCCTGTTGGGTTGCGGAGCTCTGCGTGAGCGACAGCAACGCATCGGCGTTTTGCTGCTGCGACATCTGAATGTCCCTCAGTCCCGCCCTGACAACCGGATCGGGTACGAGGACTGGAGCCGGGTTAGGCGGAGGAGGTGCAGCGACGCGATTGAAATTCGGCGGGGAGAAGCGGCTGAAGTCCGGCAAGGAGAACCGATCGACGCTCGGCAAAGAGACCTGATTGAATTCCGGCAGAGAGAAGCCACCGAAACCCGGCAAGGAATTGGCGGTGGCGGCACCAATGACGGCCAGGGCGGCCAGCGACACCGCTATCACCGGCACCCGGCTTGAGGCCACCTGCGGTGCCGCCTCGGGCTGTTTGTCCGCTTGCGTTTCCCTGTCCGGTGCTTCGGTCACCTGCGTTCCCTGCATCTCAGCCCAGTCGCGAGATTCTTCCCATCTCCGGTCAGCAAAACAAAAGAGCCATCGCGGTGACAAACCAGCCATGGCTCGCGCGCGCTTGCCCACCCGAATTCAGCTCAAATCATGGGCTCGTATGGTTAATGATCGGTTAGTCCTGAAGCGCTCATTGGCGCGCGCTGGCGTCGGCAAACAACCCCATCCTACTGCACGACTTCGAGCTTGACGCTTGCAAGGCCCTTGCCGACCATTCCGAGCGCGTCCGCCGCGGAATAGGAAACGTCGACCACCCGCCCATCATTTGCCGTTGATGGCATCGATGGGTTTCGAAGGCTCAACCCATTCTACCAACCACCGTCGTCGCTTTGCCTTCGGCCGCGTGCGTTTGTTATTCGGACGACAGCGGCGTACAATCAGATCTGTAGTTCTCGCCGTCCCGCCTCGCCAAGGGGCATCGCGATGGGAGGCCGACGATATGCCTTCAGATCCGAATCCGAAAACGCGCGTACGAATAGCCTTCCTGCTGCTCTTCATTGTCTTTTCGGTTGGGACCTATTTCGTATCCGACCTGAGTAAACTGCAGGACGGCAGCGTCGCTCGTGAAGGTCGGACGGCATTGCAAGGCATCACCAGTCCCGCGCAGATCGATGAGGCGCTCGCGCAACATCCCCAAAACAAGTTCCTGCGGCTGACGGCAATGGCCATCAGGGCGGCGAATGAAACCAGCGCTGCTGCTGAAAAGCTGTCGAATGAAGTCGAGCCACCGGCGATTCGGGGGATCGGCAATCTGGGCGCGGCGAGCCGGGGTGACCTCGAGGCGCTTCGCCGCGATCTGAAAACGGCAGAAGCCAATGCGACGACATTCATGCCGCGCTACATCGCGCTGTTGAAAACCGAGCGTGACACGATGGAAAAGTACGCGCTTTCGCTTTCTGCCGGAAACGATACCACAAGCAGGTTTCTGGATGACATCGACAAGCGGCACGCGGAATTTGTCGCCCTTGTTTCCAGGACGCTGCCGGCGCGCGCCGAACTTTATCGCGCCTATGGCGACTATGTCGCGATTCTCGTCGCCGAGTCCGGTGCCTACAAGGTCGTCGACGGTCAATTCGTGTTCTCCCTGCAACGCACGGTGGACCGCTACCATGTCGCGGCCCGTGCCATGACAGTGGCCACCAAGCGCGTCGTCGAACTGGAAGCAGAAAGAAGAAACCTGCTGAAGTCGCAGCAGGAGGGATGGGTGCAATTCGTCAGCGGCAAATGACCGAGCCGACTGCTCGCCTGTCAGGATGGAGCGAACGGGTCGCGCGAACGCGCGCCCGATCACGTAATCCTGGGCCGCGTGTTGATCGTGAGACCCGGGTTGCGCCCGTTGGCCGGCGCGTTGCGCCGATCCCCTGGCTCCATCCGGGCTCCTTCGGCAGCCCGAACCCGGAACTTGACACCCCAGGCTTCGGCGATTGCCGCGATTGCTTCCGGTTGCTAACTCGCGATCGTTTCGATGGGTTTCGCGAAAGGCTCAACCCATCTTATGTGGTATTTAGATACCTTTTTGGCTGCCCCCTCCTACTGTGCATGGGGTTGTTTTCGATATTTTTGGTTTGGGGCCGCTAACCCCTCCTCGGCTCCCAGCCATAGGCCTTCGCGCAGGCGCCGCCCATCAGCATGGCCCGCTCGCTGTCGCTCAGGCGCTCCGTCTTCAGGAAGGGCTCCACGGCCTGCTCGTAATTGACCACCGCGAAGGCGCGGGTCCAGTCGGTGCCCCACAGGCAGCGTTCAAAACCCCAGGCATCGAACACGCGGGCCAGCGGGTCCCAGATGTCGGGAAAAGGATACGGTTTTCGGGACAGCGTGCAGGCGCCGCTGACCTTGATCACCGCGTTCTCGCGCTTCGCGAGCGCCAGCACCTTCGGCAGCCCCGTCCAGGGATGCTCCGGCGCCGGCGGGGTGCGCGGCTGCAGGAGGCCGAGGTGGTCGATGATGAAGCGCGTGTCGGGATGGCGGTCGATCAGGGCTGTGCCGGCGTCCAGATTGTCCCAGCACAGCAGGTTGACCGGAAAGTCGTGGCGCACGGCGGCGCGGGCGATGCGGTCACAGCCGGGGTCGTCAGGCGCGCGCCCGGCCTCCTTCGTCAGCATGATGCGGATGCCGACCGCGCCCGGCGTGGTCTTCCAGTCGGCGACGACGTCGGCCACATCAGGATCGTCCGGATCGACCGGCTTGACGATCGCCAGCCGGCCGGGATGCGCCCGCTGCACTTCCACGGCATAGCTCGCGTCGTAGCGGTACATGGAAAACGCCGAGATGAAGATCGCGCCGTCGACGCCGACCCGGTCCATCGCCGCCACCATCTCGTCGCCGGTGACGTGATCGGGCCAGTTCGGCACGCTGTCCCAGGGCCGCTTCGGCGTGTTCGCCTCATAGGCATGGACCTGGGAATCGATAATGCTCATCGCGGCTGTTCCTCGTTGCGAGGCGAGTTTGGAGGTTGCAGCGGGTGCGTGTCCAGAGCATACCGACCTCATCCTGAGGAGCCCGCCGCAGGCGGGCGTCTCGAAGGATGGACGCAAGGATCGGACTCGCGGCCATCCTTCGAGACGCCGCGCAAAGGCGCGGCTCCTCAGGATGAGGTCGGAGGGCGGATCAGCGAAGCAAAAACCGAAGGCCCGCGCTACCTGCGCTCCTCAGCGGCCGTGAAAAACTTCGTGCCGTCGAAAAAGCGGTTCGGGCGGTTGAAGATGGAGAGGAACGTCGCGCCGTTCGGGGCATGCGCGACATGGATGTTGCCGCCCGGCCGCCACACGAAGTCGCCCGCGCCGCAGCTGCCTTCCGCGTCTTCCAGCGATCCCTCGAGCATGAAGGTCTGTTCCAGCGCGGTGTGCTCGTGCAACGGCACCACCGCGCCGGGCGCCATCCGGAACAGGATGGTCGAGCGGCCTTCGGCGTCCTGGTACAGGATCTTCATGTCGATGCCGTCGAAGTCGGTTCGCTGCCAGGGTATCGCAGAGGCGGCGACAATGGTCGAGCGCAGTTCGGGCGGGTTGACGGGTACAGGCTTGTTCATGGCTTCTTCTCCGGACCCGAAGTTTATCACCGCGCGGGCCTTCGCGCGACAGAATTGCGCCGCCCCTTCGCATCGGCTACCCCGAACCGCGTCAGCCTCATCCAGGAGTCAACCATGCAAGTCGCGGTCATCGGCGCCGGAGCCGTCGGATGCTATTACGGCGGCCTGCTGCTGCGCGCCGGACATGACGTGACCTTCATCGGCCGGCAGCCGCATGTCGACGCCATCAACGCGCACGGCCTGCTGCTGGACACGCAAGGCTTCAGGGGATACCTGCCCGCGAAGGCCGCGACCGACGCAGGCGCCCTCGCCGCGCCGGACCTGGTGCTGTTTTGCGTCAAGTCGGCCGATACCGAGCACGCCGGCCGGTCCCTGGCCGGACGCTTGCGTCCCGACACGTCGATCCTCAGCCTGCAGAACGGCGTCGACAATGCGCAGCGGCTGCGCGCGGTCACCGGCCACAATGTCATTCCGGCGGTGGTCTATGTCGGCAGCGAAATGGCCGCATCAGGCCATGTCAGGCATCACGGCGGCGGCGACCTCGTGATCGGCGCCTCGCCCGCGAGCGAAGCGCTGGCGCAAACGCTCAAGGCAGCCGGCATCCGGACCACTGTTGCCGCCGACATCGAGGCCGTGCAATGGACAAAACTGATCACCAACTGCGCCTTCAACGCGCTGTCCGCGGTGGCTGATATCGCCTACGGGCCGATGATGCAGGTCGAAGGCGCCGGCGACGTCATCGCCAGCGCCATTCAGGAAGCAGCCAGTGTCGCCCGCGCCTGCGGTGTCGCGATTCCGCAAGACCTCGCGGCGCAGATCTTGAAAATCCCCGCCGCGATGCCGAAGCAGAAGTCGTCCACCGCGCAGGATCTGGCGCGCGGCAAACCCGGCGAGATCGACTTTCTCAACGGCACCGTGGTGCGCAAGGGCGCCGAGCTCGGTATTCCCACGCCGACCAATCATGCGCTGCAAGTGATGGTGAAGCTGGCGGAACGCGGCAGGGAGATCTCCGGGAGACGGGGGTAGCAGGCAGGCGCGATTGACTTCCGACGACGCTGTGACAAACTTCGCCAAAGTCCAGGGAGAGAAATCCCGATGGCGAACCTCGTGGTCCGGAATCACGTCGAGCGCGTGCTGTCGGTTGCCCATAATGAGGCGGCGGTGGTTGGCGAACCAGGCATTGCCAATTCCTGGCGGCGCTGCCTTGTCGATCACAAGCTGGACCCGGCGCGACGCGGACCGCCGCGAACGCTGACGCAATCCGAGTTGAAGCGGCACGCCGAACCGATCGACGGGCTGATCCGCCTCGCCACGCCCGAGCTGGAAGACCTTTACCGTGCCCTGCGCGGCACCGGCTATTGCGTCAACCTCGCCAACACCCATGCGGCGATCCTGTTCAGCCGCCTGCCCGACGGTGAGGCCGCCACCATCCTGCGCCAATGGAAGGTCTACACCGGTTCGATCTTCTCCGAGGCGGTCGAAGGCACCAACGGTCTGGGCACCGCGCTTGCCGAGCAGCGTCCGGTGCTGGTGCATCGCGACGAGCACTTCCGCGAACAATGGTCGATGTTCACCTGCGCGGTGGTGCCGGTGTTCGACCATGCCGGGCAACTGGCCGGCGCGGTGAACATCACCTCGTGCCGCGGCGATCTCGATCGCGCCGCGCATCAGATCGCGCTCGCCGTCACCGCGCAGGCCGTGCGGCGTATCGAGGAAGCGATTTTCCGGTCGCACTACCATCGCGGCTGGATCGCCGGATTGCCCGGCGACGATGCCGGCGGCAGCGCCATGATCGCCTTCGACGACGACCAGCGGATGCTCGGCGCCAGCCGCGCCGCGCGCCAGAGACTCGGCCTGTCGGATACGATGATCGAGGCGGGCACGCCGCTGTCGCAATTCATCCGGCTCGACGACGGCTTCATGCGGCGGTGCGACGCGCCGCAGCAGCTTCGCGACCGCGACGGCAGGCGCCTCGGGCGCGGCCATGTCGCGCGCCCGCTGCGCGCCCGACCACCGGCCGCGACGCCGTCGGCGCGAGCTGCCGATGGGCCGGATCGCCGCTATGCCGCGCTGACGCGGCTGGCCGGTGGCGACCCGGCCCTGCAGCGCAGCGTCAAGCGGCTGATGATGGTCGCCGACGAGGATATTCCGGTGCTGCTGCAGGGCGAGACCGGCAGCGGCAAGGACGTGTTCGCGCGCGCCATTCACGCCGCCAGCGGCCGCGCCGGCGGCCGCTATGTCGCGCTGAACTGCGCGGCGATGCCGGAAAGCCTGATCGACGCCGAACTGTTCGGGTACGAGCCCGGCGCCTTCACCGGCGCGCGGCGCGACGGCTCGAAGGGCCTGATCGTGCAGGCCGACGGCGGCACCCTGTTTCTCGACGAGATCGGCGACATGCCGCTGACATTGCAGACACGGCTGCTGCGGGTTCTGGAAAACCGCGAAGTATGGCCGCTCGGCGCGCTGAAGCCGGTCGCCGTCGATATCCGTCTCATCAGCGCCACGCATCGCGACCTCGAAGCCATGGTCGCGGATCGCGGTTTCCGCGCCGACCTCTATTACCGCCTGCGCGGCCTGCAGGTCGAACTGCCGCCCCTGCGCGCGCGAACCGACAAGGCCGACGTGATTGCGCTGATCGCCGCCGAAGAGGCGCCGCGCGCTCGCATGTCGTCCGGCGCCCTGGAAATGCTGCTGGCCCACCCCTTCCCCGGCAACATGCGCCAATTGCGGCATGTGCTGCGGCTTGCCGCCTGCACTGCCGAGAATGGCGTCATCGCCGAGGCCGATCTCGACCTGCCGCCGGGCGGCTATCGCACGGCGCCGCCCGATTTCGAAACCGCGGAGCGCAACGTCATCGCCGAGACGTTGCGACAACATGGCGGCCGCGTCGCGGATGCGGCGCGGGCGCTGCATGTCAGCCGCGCCACGCTGTACCGCAAGATCAAGGCGTTGAAGATTGCGCCGGCCGAGGAATAGGATCAGTCCCGCACTCTCACGAGAAGCTGCTCCCGCTCGGCTTTCTCGCCTTGGCATCGCCGAGCGACATGGTGTCTCGCCACTTCCACTTCTGCATCTCTCCCCGCGTGCGGGAAGAGATGCGGATCAGGCCCTCAGGCGGCCTTGCCGATCGCCGGCTTCAGATGCTTGAGACGCGGCAGCACCTCCTGTTTCAGCAGCCGCAGCGAATTATGCCAGGCCTCCGGCTTGTGCTTGTAGTCGAAGCCGAACACCAGCAGGGTGCCGAAGCCACCGACCTCGTCGTAGATCTTCTCGATCTTCTCGGCGACGGTCGCGGGCGAACCGACGATCCAGTTGTGCTTTGCACAGTATTCGACGGTGACGTCGCTGTCGGGTACATCCGGCTTGTGCTTGAGATAGTCCTTGAAACCAAAATGACCGAGCAGTTGCAGGAAGTATTCGCCCATCATCCGGCCCATCATGTCGCCCACGGACAATCGCCAGGCTTCCTCGTCGGTGTCGGCGACAAACACCTCACGCACCATCCGCCAGTCCTGCCGGTTGGGCTTGCGTCCGGTCTTGGCCGCGCCAATCTCCACCGAATCCCAATGACTCGACACGTAGGCCGGGTTGAGGTTGAGACTCATCGGGATGTAGCCGCGCTCTCCGGCCAACTTCAGCGTATCGGAACCCTTGCTGAGGCCGGCCACCGCGATCGGCGGATGCGGCGCCTGCAGCGGCTTGATGTGAGGCTTCAGGAAATCGAACATCACGTCGGGCTTCGAAACCGTCCAGAATTTTCCGGTATACGTCCACGGCGCATCCTCGGTCCACATCTTCAGGATGATCTCCAGCGACTCGCGGGTCATGTCGCGATTCTGGCCGGACATGCCGTCGACGTTGAACATCGCCCAGTCGCTCGGCAGGCCCGAGGCAGCGACGCCGAAATTGAGCCGGCCTTCGGAGAGATGGTCGAGCATCGCGACGCGGTTGGCGAGTTCGGCGGGGTGATGATACGGCAGCAGGAAGCCGCCGGGACCGAGACGGATGTTCTTGGTCTGCAGGAACGCCTGCGCCAGCAGCAGATCCGGCGCCGGATGCGGCTCCCAGGGAGCGGTGTGGTGCTCGCCGATCCAGGCTTCCTGATAGCCGAGCTCATCGGCCCAGCGCAGCACCTGCAGATCCCAATCGTGGCCTTCCTTCAGGCCGCACTCCGGCGGATGCGAAGGCATGGTGAAATAGCCGATCTCCATGAGGTTTCCTCTCCTTTGGTTGGTCCACTGCAACGCGTCTTGCGCGCGTTGAGGCAGACAACAGCAAGCGCCGTGCCATCGTCCGGCGCACCGTCTGGTTGCCGGGATTCCATGCCATTTACACAGCTATTTCACCTGTTCGACGGCAGCAATTTGGGTACCGTCCGGGCGAAAGTCTCACCCCTGCGAACCGCGCGTCGCAAATCCGGGACGCGGCAGGTCTAGCGCTGCGGCCCTGAAAGCGAGATATCCTGTTCGGCGCGGAACACATTGGCATAGAGGTTCGCGATCCACCGCCGTCCGCTCGACGTCATGTTGAGATAGCGTATTTCGGACTGGATTTGCGGCGCCACGCTGTCCCAGTAGAATTGCGGGTAGCGATGGACGATGTCGGCGGGTGAATCATAGCCGAGTTGGCGATTGATGCCAACCTCCTCGAATTCATGGTAGAGCGCGTTGGCTTTCCGGATGTAGTTGGGATCGCCGAGCTGCCCGATGAAATCCGCCGCGCGAACGATCGACGCCTCCTCACCATATTGCTGGCCTTCCAGCGGCGGAAACCTCGTACCTTCGACCGCATCGGCGATCCGCTGGTTGTCGAGCGGAGCAACGACCCTCCTCATCACGTAGAGTTTCGAGCGGTCGACGTGGTGAGCCATCAGGCCGGCGTCCGATGCACCGCGCGGCAACGTCACCTTGCTGCCTGTCGAATCGATCACGAATCCGTCGGCGTCATCGTCCCTGAACAGGCCGCGCACATAGCCGATGTCATGGGCAAGGCAGGCAACGATGACATGGGCGTAGTCGTCCACGCTCACATGGGTGTGCAACGCGCGACCGCGCAGGATATCGTGTCCCGCCAGCGTGACCAGCATCGTATGCTCGACATTGTGGTACAGCGCGTCACTGTTGCCGATGCATTCGAGCGCGATGCGGGCGGCCGCCGGCACGATCTCCACGAGGGGCTGCGAAAGCCCGAACCGGCGGCGCATGAAGGAACGGAGGAATTCCTCCAGGGCGTCTGCCGCCAGTTCCGGTAAGGTCATCATGGCTGCTGCCCCGCTTCGGTAACCTTCTCTTGCCTGCTCCCGACTTCTCATTTTTTTTCCAGTGGCGGCCAGCATAGCGCATCTCCGGTCCGGTGACCAAACGGCGGCTGTCGCCCCCGGGGAGAAAAAAGCTGAATTATATTGCGGTGCCGCTGCACCGCGTGACGCCTCAAGTCCGATATCCGCCACACGATCGCCATCACCCCCGATTCGGGGTTCCCGCAACGCCGTCAGCAGCGGCCTCATACTCTCCACCCTGCCGCCTTGCTTTGGTCAAACCTGATGGGACTGTGGAGCCGGGCAAGCGATCGTCGACGTCGCCTGAACCGCCGGGCACCCCTCGCGGGTTTGTCCGGACCGAGCACGGAGCGCCAATGCATTCCACACTGAAGCCGAGAGATTCCGATCCGCACGACGACTTTACGATCGCGCCCGACGTGGTCCCGGCCGCATGGGCCGACAAGGTGCTCGCCGACATCACGCGCGACGCCACGAGTCACCCTGACGCCGGCAGCGCTGCTTCGGATCGGCAGCCAGCCGCGGCATCCGGCGGCGCCGCGGCGGCGCCAACAGTCGATACGACGTTTCGCGCGACCGCCACCGACGATATCCGCGTCGCGGTCGAGCAGCCGTCGACCCGCCGGTGGGGGCGAAGCGCGGTCATGGTCGTCATGTTTGCACTGTGCAGCGCGCTTGCTGCCGCCGCCTGGCAACATTACGGCGATGCGGCGCGGCAGATGTTGGCGAAATGGACGCCCCCGTTCGGTCTGACGTCATCGCCGCCGGAAAAGACCGGGCTCGCCGAGCAAGCCGATACACCTGCGGTTCAGCCAACCGTGGCCGGCCAGGCCACGCCGCAAGGCGCTTCTTCGACCGAGCTCCCGGCAGGCGTCGCTGCCGCCGCCACC
>JAYSPJ010000140.1:0-3156 GCA_043722155.1 Bradyrhizobium sp. | reverse complement strand
ACCCCAAATCTCCCCTGCTGCTGGTCGAGCCGGTCCACAGCCGCGTCACCGGCGCCTGGACCACCGTGCTTGCCCGCAAGCTGACCGGACGAAACGGCGAATTCCTGGGAGCCATCGGAAGAGGCATCGAGCCCTCCAGCTTCGCGAGGTTCTTCGCATCGGTGGCGCTTGGACAGGATGCGGCGATTTCCATGCACCACCGCGACGGCACGCTGCTGGCGCGGCATCCTCATGTCGAGGAGATGATCGGCCGGAATTTCAAGACCGGTCCGGCGCATCAGCAAGCGCTGTTCGACAAGGAGCACGGCTCCACCCGGCTGGCCAGTCCCGTGGACGGCCGCGACCGGCTGATTTCGGCCCGCGCCCTGGTGAATTTTCCAATTGTGATTGTGGCGACGACGACGGTTGCGGCGGCGCTGACCGACTGGCGGGAGCAGACCGGCTTTCTGATCACGGTGACCGGACTTTGCATCCTCGTGATCGCCGCCCTGCTGTTCATGGTGGTGCGCAAGCTGTCGCGGCAGCATCTGGCGTCGCAGCAGCGGCTCCGACTGGAAAAGCAGCGGCTGGATACCGCCGTCAACAACATGACGCAGGGGCTGCTGCTGTTCGATTCGTCGCAGCGGCTCGTGATCTGCAACCGGCGCTATATCGACATGTACGGCCTGTCGCAGGAGGTGGTGAAACCCGGCTGCAGCTTCCGCGAGGTGATCGCCCACCGAAAAGCCACCGGATCGTTCGTGGGCGACGACGAGGCATTCTGCAAACTGGTGTTGCGCGACGTCGGACTGCGGCAGAGCATGATCATCCATACCCCCGACGGGCGTTCGATCGAGATCGCCAACGAGCCGCTGGCCGATGGCGGATGGGTGGCGACCCACGAGGACATCACCGAGCGACGGCGCGCCGAGGCGCGCATCACCCATCTGGCGCATTACGATGCGCTGACCGATCTGCCCAACCGCACCTTGTTCCATGACCGGCTGAAGGGCGAATTCGCAACCCTCGCCGCGGGCGAACAATTCGCCGTGCTTTACCTCGACATCGATGAATTCAAGAGCGTCAACGATTCGCTCGGACATCTGATCGGCGACGAACTGTTGAAGTCGGTGGCCGTCACCCTCAGGCAATGCATCGGACCGACCAATTTCGTCGCGCGCCTCGGTGGCGACGAATTCGCGATCATTCAGACCGGGGTCAAGACCGTGGCCGACGTCACCGACCTCGTGGCACGGGTGTTCGAGACGATTCGGCAGCCCTACGCTTGCCTCGGTCACCAGGTCACCACCGACGCCAGCATCGGCATTGCGCTGGCGCCGCAGCACGGCGCCGATTTCGACCAGATTCTGAAGAACGCGGACCTCGCGATGTATGCCGCCAAATCCGCCGGCCGCCGCACCCATCGCTTCTTCGAGCCGGAGATGGAAGCCCGGGTCAAGGCGCGCCGCAGTCTGGAAATGGATCTGCGGCAGGCGATCGCCGACGGCGCGTTCGAGGTTCAATACCAGCCCTGCGTCAGCCTTCGCGGCAACAGGATCACCGGCTGCGAGGCCCTGCTGCGCTGGCGCCACCCCGAACGCGGCGTGATTTCGCCCGCCGAGTTCATTCCGATTGCGGAGGACACCGGTCTGATCAATCAGCTCGGCGAATGGGTGCTGACCACGGCCTGCGTGGAGGCCGCGACCTGGCCCGACGATATCAACCTCGCGGTCAACGTTTCGCCGGTCCAGTTCAGGAGCGGCGCCTTCGCGTTGAAGATCCTTGGCGTGCTCGCCACCTCCGGCCTGCCGGCGAGACGGCTTGAACTGGAGATCACCGAGGCGGTGCTCATTCGCGACGACGAGGCCGCGCTCGCCATCCTGCATCAGCTTCGCGCCATCGGCGTGCGCATCGCGCTCGACGATTTCGGCACCGGTTATTCCTCGCTGAGCTACCTGCACAGGTTCCCATTCGACAAGATCAAGATCGACCGTTGCTTCATCAACGCCATCGCCGAGTCCGGCGGATCTTCCAGCATCGTGAAGGCCGTGGTGGATATTGCCGCGGCGCGCAACATCATCACGACCGCGGAAGGCGTCGAGACCGAGCAGCAACGGGAAATACTGCGCGCGCTCGGCTGCTCCGAAATGCAGGGCTGGCTGTTCAGCCCGGCAAGGACCGCCGCCGACATCAGGCAGCTGTTCTTCGCGCACCGCGAAAAATCCGCCGCCGTGGCCTGAGCCGGCGACCGAGCGCCGGCGCATCGCGTCTCCCCCTGGTTCAGGATACCTTGCCGGGATCGCGCAGGCCGTTCTGCCAGGTCGATGGCCGGGTGCCGAAGCCACGTTTGTCACGGGTGCCGAGCCAATAGCCGAACTGCGGCGGCACGTTGCGGAACGGACCCTCGACGCCCAGTTTCAGCGCGGCGTCCATCGGCCAGTTCGGGTTGTTGAGGATCTCGCGGCCGACTGCGATCAGGTCGGCCTGCCCGTCGCGCAAAATCTGTTCGGCCTGATCGCCGTGGATGATCAGGCCGACCGCCATGGTCATGATGTCGGCGTGGCGCTTCACATATTCCGACAGCGGCACCTGATAGCTGTATTTGATTTCCTTGCCGAGGATCGGCGCCACGTCGGTGATGCCGCCGGACGAGCAGTCGATGACGTCGACGCCTTTTGGCTTGAGAATCCTTGCCAGTTGCGCGCTCTGCTCCGGTCCCCAGCCGGCGTTATCTTCCACCGACAGTCGCACGAATAGCGGCTTGTGCTCCGGCCAGTGCATCCGCACCGCTTCGGTCACCTCGGTGATGAACCGCATCCGGTTCAATTCCGATCCGCCATATTCGTCCGAGCGCCGGTTGGACTTTTCCGACAAGAACTCGTGCACGAGATAGCCGTGCGCGCCGTGCAGCTCCAGCACGTCGAAGCCGGCCGCATCGGCCCGCCGCGCCGCCTCGCCCCAGGCCTGCACCAGGTCCTTCACCTCCTGGCGCTCCAGCGCGCGGGGCACCGGCCATTTCTCGCTATGGGCGATCGCGCTCGGCGCCACCGGCGTCCACGCTTCCCAGTCGTCGATCTCGGGCGTGCGCTGCAGCGGCCGGTCGCCTTCCCACGGACGGGTGGCGCGCGCCTTGCGGCCGGAGTGGCCGAGCTGGATGCCGGCGACCGCGTTCTGCTG
>JAYSPJ010000139.1:0-6547 GCA_043722155.1 Bradyrhizobium sp. | reverse complement strand
GATGTTTGTTGTAACAAACATCAGAACCGGAGGAAACAAAAATGATCAGACCCGCCGCACTTGCCCTCGCCTGCCTCGGCGCCGTCCTGCCGGCCACCGCCAGCCAGGCGCAGTCCGGCTTTCCGCAGCGGGACATCAGCTTCATCGTGCCATGGAATGCGGGCGGTTCGAACGACGTCGCGGCTCGCGCGCTCGATCCGATCCTGCGCGAGCAGGGCATCAAGATCGTCATCGAAAACGTCGTCGGCGCGACCGGCACGATCGGCATGCGCCGGGTCGCCAGTGCGGCACCGGACGGCTACACGCTCGGCATGGGCACCAGCTCGACGCTGGCGCTGATCGCCCAGGGCAAGACGCCGCTGAAAAATGCGGATTTCACCCACATCGCGCGGGTCTCGACCGATCCGCTGCTGCTGCTGGTATCGTCGAAGGCGCCGCAGAAGTCGCTGGACGATTTCATCGGCTACATGAAGAGCAATCCCGACAAGGTGACGATCGGCACTCCCGGCAACTACAATCTGAACCACATCTTCGCGTCGATGACGGCGCGCGCCGCGGGCGTCAATTTCGTCAATGTGCCCTATACCGGCGGATCAAAGGTGGTCGCCGATCTGCTCGGCCAGCATGTCGACTCCGGCGTGCTGAAACCGTCGGAAACCCTCGGCCAGATCCAGGACAATCTGCTGAAGCCGCTCGGCGTCTTCGCCAACCAGCGGCTCGACATGTTCCCTGACGTGCCGACCTTCAAGGACAAGGGGTTTGACGTGTTTCCCTACGGGCCCGTGGTGCAGATGGCCTATGTCGTGGCGCCGGCCAACCTGCCCGCTGATATCCGCACGAAGCTGATCACAGCCTTCCGCAACGCCATCCAGGATCCGCGCTTTGTGGAATTCGCCAAGAAGAACGCGTTCCTGGTCGACGACATGACCGGCGATGCCCTCACCAGGGAAGTCGACAGCGTCGCTGCAGCCCTCGGCACCGTGGCGGAAAAAGTCTTTCCGAAAGAAAAAGAATAAGCCGGCACCCGGCGACGCCGACCTGCACGATCCCGACACAACCAGACAAAGGCCACGCGCTTGCTCATCAAGAAGATCACCTGTCACGTCGTCGCGGCCCCCGTGCACCGGCCGTTCACTTCCTCCCGCGGCTGGCTCTACAAGACCCGCGGCACCTGCCTGGTCGAGATCGAGACCGATGACGGCATCGTCGGCTGGGGCGAATGCTACGGTCCCTCCGCCGTCGCGAAAACCTTCATCGACAGCCAGCTCGCGGCGCGCGTGATCGGACGCGATCCGTTCGACATCGAGGTGATCTGGGAAGACCTCTACAACCGGATCAAGGATTACGGACCGAAGGGCATGTCGATCGCCGCGATCAGCGGCATCGACATCGCGCTGTGGGACATTGTCGGCAAGGCCTGCAACAAGCCGATCCACAAGCTGATCGGCGGCGCCTTCCGCACCGAGGTCGATGCCTATGCCACGGGTCTCTACTTCACCGACATGGACCGGCTGGTCGACGAAGCCGTCGAGGAAGCCGCCGGCTACGTCGCCGCCGGCTTCAAGGCGATCAAGATGAAGATCGGCCTCGGCTCGATCAAGCGCGATTTCGAGCGCGTCAAGGCGGTTCGCGAGGCGATCGGACCCGGCATCAAGCTGATGGTCGACGCCAATCATTGCCTGACCGTGCCTGCCGCGATCCGGCTCGGACGGAAGCTGGAGGAACTCGACATCGAGTGGTTCGAGGAGCCGATCTCGCCGGAAGACATCGACGGCTATGTCGAAGTCTCGCGGGCACTCGACATGGCCGTGGCCGGCGGCGAGAACGAATTCACCCGCTGGGGTTTTCGCGACGCCATCGTGCGCAAGGCGATGGACATCGTGCAGCCCGACGTCTGTGCCGCGGGCGGCATCACCGAATGCAAGAAGATCGCGACGCTCGCCTCCACGCATGGCGTGGAATGTGTGCCGCACGCCTGGGGTTCGGCGGTAGGCCTCGCCGCGACCATCCACTTCCTCGCCTCGATCCCGAACCAGCCGCCAAGTCTGTTTCCGATGCCGCCGATGCTGGAATTCGAGCAGGAGGAAAACCCGTTCCGCGATCATCTGGCGCTCGAGCCGATCCGCCAGGTCAAGGGGGTGATCGCGGTCCCGACCGGCGCGGGTCTCGGCATCGAGATCGATCGCGCCGTGATCGACCGCTATCGGGTCGCGTGAACCGGATGGCCGGATCATGAAATTCGTCACCTTCAGCGCGCACAATTTTGCGCGCGCGGGCGTGCTGCTGGGCGACGGCAGCGGCGCGAACGATCGGATCGTCGATCTCGCGCACCCCTCGATGCGCGCCGCGCTGCGGGGCGTATCGCCGCAGTTGCAGGCCCTCATCGAGGCAGGCCTGGCGGGCGTCGTCCAAAACATAACTGCGCACGGCCTTGCGGAGGCCGCAACGCTTCCGCTCGATGCCGTCACGCTGATGGCGCCGCTGCCGGCGCCGCGGCGCATTTTCGGGATCGCGCATAATTACCGTGACGCGCTGGCCGAACGTGGCATGGCGCCGCCGGACAAGCCGGTGCTGTTCATGAAGGCGCCGCGAACCATTGCCGGACCGGGACAGCCCGTCATCCTGCCGGCCACCATCGGCGGCGTCACCTGGGAGGCCGAACTGGCCGCCGTGATCGGGGTGCGGGCCGAGAACGTAGCCAGGGAATCCGCGCTCGATCACGTCGCCGCCTATGGCTGCTTCAACGACATCAGCGCCAGCGAGATCATCAAGGCGGACGGTCATTTCGATCGCGGCAAGAATTTTGCGAGCTTCGGCCCGTTCGGACCATTCCTGGCGTCGTGCGACGAGGTACCCGATCCGCACGCCCTCCTGATAACGCTGAAGGTCGACGGCCGCACGCTGCAGTCCGGCTCGACGCGGGACATGCTGTTCGGCGTCGCCGATCTCATCTGCTATCTGTCGGGGCTGCAAGCGCTCGAACCCGGCGACATCATCGCCACCGGCACGCCGGCCGGCGTGGCCGGGCTGCACAAGCCTCCGGCATGGCTCCGGCCAGGCTCCACTGTGGAGGTCGAGGTCGAAGGCCTCGGCCGCCTCGCCAATCCGATCACCGAAGGGCCTGCCCCCGATGCCTGAGACACCCGTCGTCCTCCTGACCAATGCGATGCACCCCGATGGCGAGGCCATGCTTGCGCCGCACGTCCGGCTGATCGTCGCACCGGATACGCGGCCCGAAACCTTGCGCAGTTGGGCCGCGGAAGCCGACGGCATCATCGTACGCGCGAAACTGCCCGACGACATCGTCGATCACGCGCCGCGCCTGAAGGCCATCGTGCGCCACGGCGTCGGCCTCGACTTCATCCCGGTGACCGCCGCCACCGCACGCGGCATTGCCGTTGCCAACCTGCCCGGCAGCAACACCAACGCCGTCGCCGAATATGTCATGTCCGCGTTAATGCATCTGCGCCGGCCGCTGCTGCGGCTCGACATCCAGATGCGCGGCGAAGGCTGGGCGGCCGCCCGCGCGGCCGCCGATGGCCTGACCGAGTTGAACACATCGACCCTCGGCATCCTCGGCGTCGGAACCATCGGCCGTCACATCGCGCGCATCGCGCGCGACGGTTTCGGCATGAAGCTGCTCGGCACCTCGCGCCGCAAGGGCTCGCTGCCGCAGGGCATCGAGGAAGTCTCGCTGGCCGGGTTGTTCGAACGCAGCGATGCCATCGTGGTCTGCTGCGCGCTGACCGACGAAACCCGGGGCCTGGTCAACCGCGACCTGCTCGGCCGGATGCGGCCGCAGGCCGTGCTGGTGAACGTCTCGCGTGGCGCCGTCATCGATACGCCGGCCATCATCGACGCCTTGCGATCGAAGAGGATCGCAGGTGCGGCGCTCGACGTGTTCGACGTGCAGCCGTTGCCGTTGGACGATGGCCTGTTCGACTGCCCGAACCTGCTGCTGACGCCGCACACCGCCGGCATCACCGCCACCAGCAGCCGGGCGATGGCGGTCGGCGCGGCCGAGGAAATGCTTCGAATCCTACGCGGCGAAGCGCCGCTCAATCTCGTCAATCCCGCCTACAAGGCAGCCTGAGGTTCAACATGCGCATCACATCGATCAAGGCAGTTCCGATCTCCTACCGCGTACCGGAAGGCCAGAATGTCCGGTTGGGCATCGGCCGCGCCGTCAAGCGCGACGCGGTGCTGGTAAAGGTCACGACCGACGAAGGTCTCGTTGGCTGGGGCGAGGCCCATCACGGGCGCTGTCCGGGCGCGATTGCAAAACTGATCGACACCACGATCTCCGAACTCGTCGTCGGCATGGATGCGATGAACGTGGTCGGCGTCTGGCAGCGGGTCTACCAAATGCAGCTGGCAAGCCACGGCATGGGCTATGCCGCCGCGATGGCGCTGAGCGGTCTCGATCTCGCGCTGTGGGACATCCGCGCCAAGGCGGCGGGCTGGCCATTGTACAAGCTGCTCGGCGGTGCTTCCAAACCCATCAAGGCCTATGCGGGAGGCATCTCGCTCGGCTGGCAGGCGCCGGGATCGCTGGCGCAGGAAGCGCTAGGATACATCGCGCAGGGATACCGCGCGATCAAGCTGCGCGTCGGCGACAATCCGCGCGACGATGTCGCCCGCGCCACCGCGGTGCGCGAAGCGGTCGGCGACGTCATTGAAATCCTGGTGGACGCCAACACCGGCTACACCGTCGATGACGTGCGCCGCGTCATGCCGGCCTATGAAGAACTGCAGATCGGCTGGCTCGAAGAGCCGTTCCCGGCGCAGGACTATCGTTCGTACCAGACCGCCACGTCGCTCGGCACCACCCCGCTGGCGGCCGGCGAAAACCATTACACCCGCTTCGAGTTCACCCGCCTGATCGAGGACGGCGCCGTCAGTTACGTGCAGCCGGATCTGTCCAAGACCGGCGGCGTCACCGAAGCGATGCGGATCGCCGCGATGGCCTCGGCCTGGAAGCTGTCATTCAATCCGCACACCTCCGCGACCGGCATCAACATGGCGGCGACGCTCAACGTGCTGGCGGCGGTCGACGTGCCCGGATATTTCGAAGGCGATGTGGCCAAGCATAATCCGTTCCGCGACGAAGTCGGCGGCGTTCCCTACGCGCTCGACGCCGACGGCTGCGTCAAGCCGTCGGAAGTCGCCGGTCTCGGCATCGAAATCAACGAGGCATTCATCAACGCGCATCCGCTGATCGAGGGGCCATGCTATGTCTGAACCGCATCGGGCCGGATTCACGTCGAACGCAACGCGTCTCGCTCGCTTCACCGGCCGCGCGCTGCTGATGCTATTGGTTGGCGCAACCTCCGCGATGGCCCAGGTCGCGTCGACGCCGGTCGAACCCGAGAACTATCCGAACAAAACCATCCGCTATATCGTCCCCTATCCACCGGGCGCGTTCAACGACACGCTGGGCCGGATCTTCGCGCAGAAGCTTCAGGAGGCATGGGGCGTTCCGGTGGTGGTCGAGAACCGTCCGGGCGGCGGCACGCTGATCGGCACCGACGGCGTGGCCAAGGCCGCGCCGGATGGATACACCCTGCTCGGCGTGGCGTTCCCCTTTGGCGCCAACCCCAGCATCTACAAGAGCCTGCCCTACGACACGGTGAAGGACTTCACGCCGATCGTTCTCGCGGGCCAGACGCAGAATCTTCTCGTGGTAAGGCCCTCCCTGTCGATCCATTCGGTCAAGGATTTCATCGACTACGCCAGAAAAAATCCCGGCAAGGTGAGCTACGGGTCCACGGGTATCGGCTCGTCGAACCATCTCTCGATGGAATTGTTCAAGAGCATGGCCGGAATCGACATCGTGCATGTCCCCTATAAGGGCAGCGCGCCGATGGTGAACGATCTGGTCGGCGGCCACATCGATACGGCGTTCGACAACACGCCGAATGTGCTGCCGCAGGTCGATGGCGGCAAATTGCGCGCGCTCGGGGTCAGCAGCACGATGCGCTCGACGCTCGCGGCAGGCGTTCCGACCGTGTCAGAGGCCGGCGTTCCCGGTTACGAGGTCACGGTGTGGTTCGGCGTGGTCGGGCCCGCCGGGATGCGGCCGGAGATCGTCCGCAAACTGAATACTGAGCTGAACGCAATCCTGAAGATGGACGATGTGAGGCGCCGGTTCGAGGCCCAGGGCGTCGACCCCGTCGGCGGCACCCCGTCCCGGTTCGCGGATCATATTCGCGCGGAAATCCAGAAGTGGGCCAAGGTGGTGAAGGACGCCAACATCCAGCCGGAGTAGACCTGATCGGCTGACGCGTTAAGTCGTTATTGCCTGCGACAAACGCCAAGCGTCCGCGCAAAGGAGCACTTGCGACGATGCAATGGACCACACGCTTCTGCGGGCATGGCCCCAACAACGATTAAGTCAGTATCACTGGCCTAATTTTGATGCGGGATCGGTGTGGCAAGGGCTTGCGAGCGTTGACTTTTCTATCTGTGCATGGGGTTGTTTTCGAGTTTTTTTGGTGAGGGGGCCAGCCGTCATTCCGGGGCGATGCGAAGCATCGAACCCGGAATC
>JAYSPJ010000138.1:0-2080 GCA_043722155.1 Bradyrhizobium sp. | reverse complement strand
TGCTGTCTGAAGGTCCGGTTGTGGAGAGCTGATATGATTTCGCGAAGTGCGCAAGGAGGGATGACCCGAGCACCAAGATCGGCTCAAGCGTTTTGCCGGGCGTCACCGCAAGGTTGACGCCGACCTCGAACGGCGAGGCATCGACCTGCCGCCGAAGCCGCGTTCACCCACGGTCCCGAGGCGCAGCGGATGGAGTGGCTGCGCCGTGGCATCATGGCCGCCGACGAATACCAGTGCGACACATTCGCCGGGTGGCGAGGCGACGGTACAAGCCACTCTCGCTCCAACTTGCCGATTGCGATCTCTGGCAGATCCTGCATCAGCTTGAAGTTGGGCAGGACGAAGCTGCCGGGTCGACGATGCGCAACATCGCCGCCGATGCCGCATTGCCGCCCTGACCCTTTCTTCCGGCGGGCTTCAGAAGCCGCTTGCGGGCCGCTTGAATGACGGGATTGCTCTGACGATTTCAAACCGGACTCTCCCCAAGCAAGTTTTTTCTGGTCCTCTGCGTCGCAGCTGGCGCGGAGAGCCTCATCGCCCGCTCCATTACGGTGCGTTCAGCGCCCGGCAGAAGCGCCGCGCATCGGATCAGAACGAACATCAGCGGCGGCACCAGCAAGAGCAGCGAGAGAATTGCAGTGCGGAGATCGCCGGTCGCATCGCTTATGGCCCCGACCAGATAGGGGCCAAGGCCCAGCCCTATCAAGCTGGTGCACAGGGCCTGGATGGCAAAGCCGGTGCCGCGCAGCCGAGGGATGACCAGGTCTTGCCCCGTCGCCAGCAGGATCGGCGGCCAGGCCGAAAGCAGCAGCAGCGCAAATGCATGGCAGATGTAAAACAAGGTCGTGCTCGTCGTGGTAAACTCGAACACCGTCAGCGCCGCGAAGCCGACGACCGCCGCCATAAGGATATAAAGCCGACCGGCGGGATGGCGCCGCTTGGCGATATCGGCGAGAAATCCTCCCAACGACGAGCCGGCGAGTCCCGAGACCGCCGCGATCACTCCCAGCCACAAGCCCGCCCGGGGGTCGAGACCGAGAAACTCCGTCCCGTAAACGAACACGAACGCGCCAATCGAATACGTGAACACGCCGAGCAGCCCGCCCGCAGCCGCAGTCGCGAGAAAAGCTCCGTTTCCGACCGTCAGCGCGTGCGCCACCGGATCGCGCAGGCGGATTGCTTGTACCCAGCTGATCGCCGCGTAGAAGCCGATGCCGATCGACATCCACTGGATGAAGCTGGTGGTGATGGCGATTCCGCCCGCTTGAAGCAGAACCGGGTTCCGCTTGGCCGGGATCAGCGAGTCGAAGACGATCGTCATTATCACCGCAAACAGCACGCCGATCAAAAGCACGCCGCCGTTCGCGGCCACCAGCTTTCCACTCGCGCCAAGGCGCCTCAGCATGAACAGGCTGAACGGCGGAAACAATGTCGCCGCTTCGCTCAGGACCGCCAGGAACGGTCGCTCTATCCCGGGTGCGGGGACACCGTCGAGCCCTCCGCGCACGGGTTCGCGGACTGTCAGCAGCACGATCGCGGCGAGTACGACGCCCGGCAGGCCGACCACGATGAAGGCCGCTTGCCAGCCGCGCAGACCAAAGGCGCCATCCCAGGTCGCCAGCACGTAGCCGCCGATCACCAGCGACAAACCCATGCCGACATAAAGCCCGGTCGTGTAGATCGCCAGAGCCGTCGCCCGCATCGCCTTGGGGAAGTAATCGGACAGCAGCGAGACGGCCGCGGGCGATCCGCTGGCTTCACCTATGCCGACGCCGAGACGTGCCGCCCCCAGTTGCGCGAAGCTGGAAGCGAACCCCGAGAGGGTCGTCATCGCCGACCAGAAGGTGAGGCCGATGGCGAGCGTCTTCACCCGGCTCCAGCCGTCGGCGAGCTTGGCGAGGGGAATGCCGAACAAGCTGTAGAACATTGCAAATGCAGTGCCGTACAGCAGGCCGAGTTGCGCGTCCGTCAGCCCGAGGTCGCGCTTGAGTTCCGGGGCGAGGATCGTGATGATCTGCCGGTCAATGAAGTTGAACGCATAGATCAGCATCAACAAGCCGAGCACGTACCACCGATAGGC
>JAYSPJ010000137.1:0-4944 GCA_043722155.1 Bradyrhizobium sp. | reverse complement strand
AAGCTTATCAAAACATTTGCACCCGAGCAGTGCGCTAACTACTTTCGACATGCCGGATACGCGTAGTGACCCATTTCAAGTGGAAACCGCTCTAGTCATGTCACGATGAGGAATCTGCAATGTCGATGCGTAAAGGATTACTTTCTTCGGCTGGCCGTAGCGTCGTAGTGGCGACGGTTGCGGTGCTGGCTCTCACGATGGGTGAGTCGCCGATGGCCGCCGCCGGTCCGGTGGCCCCCGCCTCGAAGGGTGTCTCGGCCACCACGGCAACGAGCGATGCCACTGATTTCAGCTCGGCCCGCCGCCGCCGCTACTACCGCGGAGGCAGCGCTGCGGGACTCGCGTTCATGGGGATGGCGATTGGAACCATGGGTGCGATCGCCGCCCAGCAAAATTATGGCTACGGCTATGGGCCGGGCTATTACGGCGGTGGACCGTACTATTATGGTGGCGGACCATACTATGGTGGCGGACCGTACTATTACGGCGGTGGTCCGTACTATGGCCGCCGCTACTATCGTTATCGTTACTACTAAGCCTGTCCGGGCTGCGCCTCATGATCGCTCCAGACCCAGGTCGCGGAGCGATCACTTTTCCTTCGCCGGTCCATTTTCAGTTGGTGACAAGGATTTTGAGGCAAACCTGCGTCAAATCGGAGAAGCCGAGTTCATGTGCGGCTATCTGCGATAGATCGATTATTCTGCCGCTGACGAAAGGGCCGCGATCGGTAATCCGCACGATGGCCGAGCGGCCGTTTTCCTGATTATCGACCTGGACCAGGGTCCCGAACGGGAGTGACCGGTGCGCGGCGGTCAAATTTTTCGCGTTGGTATCTTCTCCGCTTGCCGTCTCTTCGCTTAGCGTTGAATAGACCGATGCAAGACCGCATTCGTCCGGATTTGCATCGGCCGCGCGCACCGGTTCCAACAAGATCGGTTGCAGCAACCCGATCGCAATCAAATGCAACCTTGCGATGGCTGCTCGCTGCGCGAACGCGGAGCAGTGCACCGACGGTCGTCGCAACACGGCAGGCTCGGCGTCAATCACAACGAACCGGGTAATATCCCGGACAACCCCTCGGCCATCTAATGCCGCAAGAGGGCGAGAAGAATGATGATCGGAATGGGGACACCTAGCATCCACAGCAAGATTCCACGACCCATGATTTCCTCCTCCGTTCCGTTCTCGCCTAGCCGTCGCCAAGACTCGCGTTAAAATCGCGGGCTTTTCCGCCTTGTGTGGCTGCCAGACTGGCAGCAAAGGCGCCGATAAGCAGAGAGGCGGTGAGCCAGAGAGACAATTTGGCCGCGGCCTTTCGGGCGTCGTCCAGATCAGTCTTTGCCTGGTTGATGACGTTCGAAACCCGCTTGTCGGCATCCGCCTGACCAAGTCCGGTGCGGGCCGCAACGACTTGCGCCACATAGCTGCGATCGGGTCCGGCAACATCGCCGCCACCCAGGCCCTTCGTCAGGATACCCGCGATTTCGCGGCGAGCAGTTCCGGCGTCGGTCGTATGAGGGCTTGCGGCAGCAGCGGGTCGCAACAGCGTGTCCACATAATAATCCAACGGTCCGCCGGATCCGGCAGATTGGGTTGATGCAAGTCCCGATGATCCGCCGGCGGCGATGTTGCTGGCCGCCGCGGCCAAAAACGCAGCGCCGATTATCGTGGCGAATCCCCATGCCAAAAAGCCATGAGCGGTGTCGCGGAAGAAGACTTCGTGAGTATGGACGCCGACCCATCTAGTACGCAACCGCCCGGCGACGTACCCCCCCATGGCGGAAGCGAGCATCGCGACGACAATCAGATAGAGACCGGTGGTAATCTGGAATGTGCTCGCCGATATGCCGGAATTGCCCCACACGGATACGGCGGAGAATCCCATGCCAGCACTGAATGCAAGAAGAACGAGAGTCAGCGCGGCGGCCGCAATTGCACCGGCCGCAATGGCTGGCCACGATACCGCGGGGCTTTCTTCGACAGGGGTGGAAATTTCAACCGTTTCGAAAACCATCGATCCCTCCGACCACCTGCTTGCCTGTGCCTTTGACTAAGGTATGCTCCAAGGCCTTCTAACCTCAGTTCGTCATGCATTTGTAAAGGAACGGCCAGCTCTTCCTGCCTTCAAGTTTTTGTGTGTCCGACTGCTTCCGGCAATCGGCCCATTTTGTTTTTTCCTTCGCCCACTCCTTCTTCGCTGCCTCCCACTGCGCCTTTGTCCAGGTCTCGACCTGCGTTGACGCGGAAGGCTTCGAAGTATCCTTGGCGGAGTTTGCAGGGGCAGATTTTGTTGCGGGTGGCGATACCGAGGTTTGCGCAATGGCGGCGCTGGACAGCGCAGCGGCGAGAATTACCGTTGTCAGGTAAAAGCTGGTTCGAGACATGAGGGTTTCCTCTTTTTTAGATCCAGCATCCCGGATCGGGGCATTGCAACAAGTGCTGCTTTGCTTGGTGAGTAAAATCCCGTCCGCCGCATTTTGCGTTGATCTGTGTCAAGCTGGAACGAGCAGTCGGTCTCGTTTTGTAGGCTGCAGCGAACGTCCTTATTCGCGCGAGATGGCGCTAAATCAAGACCAGCCGTACGCGATATGTGGATGATGAACGATGATCATAGCCCAATAATGACCCGGGCAACCATGATCCAGGGAGATCGCACATGAAACCTCGTTTGATGATGACCGCCAGTGTCCTCGCTGCTCTTGCCATGCCCTTGGCAGCGCAGGCCCAGGGCGTCGTTCGGGGTGCGGAAGAAGGAGCCGCGGCCGGCAACCGCGCGGCCGGGCCGGTGGGCGGCGCCGTCGGTGCCGGCGTCGGCGGGGTCGTGGGTGGCGTCAAGGGAGTGCTTGGAATTCCGGAGCGACAGCGTTCGACCTACGCCCGCGACCGCTCGGAGCGCAAGGAACTCACCGCAAACCAGATCACCAATGAATTTGCCGCGCGCACGGCCCGCATCAAGGCTGACCTGCGCCTTACCCCGGAGCAGGAGAAGAATTGGCCCGGCTTCGAGAGCGCCATGAAGGACCTGGGCAAGAGCAACGCCGACCGCCAGACCGCCTTTCAAGCCGAACGCACGCAGCAGAAAGCTCCCCTCGATGCGATCGAGCAAATGCGCGAGGAAGCCAAATTCATGAGCGAGCGTGCCGCCGACCGAAAGGCGCTCGCCGATGCCGCCCAGCCGCTATATGCAAGCCTCGACGATCGGCAGAGGCAGCGCTTCGCCAAGCAGTTGTTCGGCGTCGGCCGCTGGCCGGACCGCGATTGAGACAACAACGCCAACGAAGGATTGCGAGCGGCCACATGGTCGCTCGCAAAGACAACCCTTGAGGTCGGCGACTAAAACGATTGAGCTATCGGACGGGCCAAGACCAGCATCGAGATGCTGGTCGTGCTGTTGGCACGGAACGGAAATACCCTCTCGTGCGCATCTTGCGGATTGACATGGGGCCTGCGCGACAATGAGCCGATCAAGCGTTGCCCTCGTCAATCTTCGGGCCGTTGTCATCATCATCGTGCTGGCGTTCCATTCCGTTCTGCCCTACCTCGCCTCTCTGCCGGCCGCCGCGTATCCCTTCGACACGCCGCCTTATCTGTGGCTGGCCTTTCCGATCGTGGACAGCCAGCGATGGTTCGGCTTCGACCTGTTCTGCGCCTGGCAGGATGTCGGTCTGATGACCCTGATGTTCTTCCTCTCGGGCCTGTTCGTGCCGTCGAGCCTTGCGCGCAAGGGAAGCTGGAAGTTTCTGTCGGACCGTCTGCTGCGGATTGGCCTGCCATTCGTGCTGGCCGTCATTTTTCTCGCGCCGCTCGCCTATTATCCCGCCTATCGCACGACTGCCGTTGACCTTAGTCTGAATGCCTATTGGCAACATTGGCTCGCGCTGCCGTTCTGGCCATGCGGACCGCAGTGGTTCCTGGGCCAGCTCCTGGCGTTTAACGTTCTGGCGGTCGCGCTGTATCGTTTGGTGCCCGGATGGGACCAGCCTCTTGTCCGACTGGTGGACTTCGCCGGTGGCAATCCGGTGCGGTTCGTTGTCGTGCTGGTGACGGCCTCCGCGCTGGCCTATGTCCCCCTGGTGCTGGCCTATTCACCCTTCGAATGGACGAATATCGGCCCCATCTCGTTTCAGCTCAGCCGGCCGTTGCATTACCTCGTCTATTTCCTCGCCGGCGTAGCGGTCGGAACCTATGGCCTCGACCGCGGCCTGCTGGACTGCGATGGGGTTCTGGCGCGGCGCTGGCCGGTATGGCTCGCCACAGCCTTTGTCGGCTTCCTGCTTTGGGCCGCGCCGACCTCGGTGGCGATGGCGGACTGGAGCAACGCTCCCCTGATTGCGAAATTTGCCGCCGGCATGGGCTTTGTTGTCGCCTGCGCGGCAGGCTGCCTGTGCTCGCTGGCGATCTGCCTGCGCTTTGCCCATTGGCGCCTGCGGGCGTTTGACAGCCTGTCAGCCAATGCCTACCGAATGTACCTGATCCACTACGTGTTTGCCGTCTGGCTGCAGTACGCGCTGCTGGACACCGCGTTGTTCGCGATCGGCAAGGCCGCGATTGTGTTCGCTGGCACCCTGATCATGAGCTGGGCCATCGCCGCCGCCATGGGCGGCACGCTGCCGGTTTCGCGACTGAATGCGACCATACGCGGAGTACGCCGCGCTTGAAGGCTGAATTGACGTTGGACGGAAAGTGATCGAGCCCCAATAGCATGCCATTGGTCTTCACCCTCGCATTCCGGAATCTGTTTCATGACCGGCTTCGCTTCATTGCGACGGTGATCGGGATCGTGTTCTCCATCGTTCTGGTCACCGTCCAGATGGGCCTGTATCTCGGATTTGGGCGCACGGTGACGACGATGATCGATCATGCGTCCGCCGATCTCTGGATCATGCCGCAGGGGACCAAGTGCTTCGAGGACCCGTCGCTGCTGGACACACGTGAGCGCTATCG
>JAYSPJ010000136.1:0-9455 GCA_043722155.1 Bradyrhizobium sp. | reverse complement strand
TCCGCAAAGTCGACTATCTCACCGGGCAGTGCCGACCGGGGGTGGCTGACCAACCAGAACTCCTCGTCATGCAGAGGCGTGACCACGAGATCCGTACTGTCGGGTACGCTGAAGATGATTGCCAAGTCGACGCGTCCATCAAGGAGCCATTCATAGACGTTTCCCGCGCCTGCGTCTGTTATGTAAACGCTTATTTCCGGATAATCCTCAGCGATCATGCGATAAAGGTCTCCGGCAATGACGGCTGACGTCGTGGAAGGCATGCCGATTGAAACCCGGCCGCGCGCGGTATCTGCCAATCCCCGGACGTTTTCGCGCATCTCCTGATATTGGCGCAGCAGGTTTTGCGCCTGTTCGTAAAACATCTGGCCCGCCGGCGTCAGGGTTACCCCCTTTCGGTTGCGCTCCATCAGCTTCAACCCGAGATCGCTTTCGAGATTGGCGAGATGCACACTAAGAGAAGACTGGGCGACGTGGAGCCGCTCACTGGCGTGAAGTATGCTGCTACTTTCCGCCATGGCGACGAAATATCGAAGATGCCTTATCTCCATTCTCACGCCCTTGTATTATTTTTCTGTATTTATTTATTTGGTTAATTTAGCTATATTCAGTGTAGTCGTGCCCTGCATACACTGCCCGCGCCTGCTATATTCGTTTCAGAGATACGCAATCGGAAAAAAGAATATGACACGAGCCTCGATGGGAGGCGATACGACAAGCGATAGCGCATCGGGCGGCGGCGTGACAGCGTCGACGCCGACGAAACAAGGCGACGCAAAGCATGATCCGCATTTACTACGGCGAAACTCCAAACGTCTACAAGGTCACCATAGCTGTCGAGGAGATGGGACTGGCCAGCGAGCGGGTGAAGGTCGACATCTTCAACGGGGAACAGTTCGACCCCGCTTTTCTGGCCATCAGCCCCAACAACCGTATTCCCGCAATCGTCGATACCGAGCCGAGCGATGGCGGAGAACCGATCAGCGTCGCGGAATCCGGCGCCATTCTGATTTACCTCGCTGAAAAGACAGGGCTTTTCCTGCCCTCCGATCCGCGTAGGCGCGCCCCGGTCCTGCAATGGGTCATGTGGCAGATGTCCGCTCAAGGCCCGAACCTGGGCCAGTTTGGGCACTTCCGCAACTATGCGCCCGAGAAACTGCCATACGCCATTGAGCGGTTCGACAAGGAATCCCACCGCCTGTATGGCTTGCTGGACAATCACCTGGCCGATCATGAATTCATAGCTGGCGATTACAGTATCGCCGACATGATAAGCTGGCCCTGGATCCTGTTTCACCAGCACCACGGCATCGACCTGAACGAATTCCCAAACCTGAACCGCTGGTACCTGGGCATCAAACGGCGCCCCGCAGTCGAGATCGCAATGCGGGATTCCGTTATTCCAGCTCCCCGGACAAGCTTTTCCAACGAGGAACGGGAATTGCTCTTCAATCAAAGGGCCAAGTGACGATGGTAGATTATGTTTCCGTTGCCGACGCAGTCCATCTCTCGGGACTGAGAGTGGTGCTGTCGCCCGGATTTCCAGGTCCATGGAGCGTCGCGGCCAAGATCATCCTCGACATGAAATCCATTGAGTTCACGCCAGTTGCGCAAGCCATCGGTCAGGAGGACAAGATCCTGCGTGAATGGACTGGCCAGGAGTCTGCTCCGGTTGCAGTGTTGGACAAGGAACGCGGCCGCGCCCGTTGGGATGAAATTTTGCTGCTGGCGGAACGACTCCAGCCCGAACCGTGTCTAATTCCGCAAGACGAGGCGATGCGAGCCGACATGTTCGGTCTGGCCAACGACATTTGCGGAGAGGATGGCTTCGGCTGGAACTTCCGATTGTACAAGATGGCTGCGTGGGAAGCTGCGCTGCAGGGGCAATCGGACGAACCGGTTTTCCTGAGTCGCGAACAGGTGGACATCATGCAGTTTCGCTATGGCGACCCTTCGCGCAGCGCAGCTCAGGCGAAAAACCGGATGGAGGCTTTTTTGAATCTGCTGTCGACCCGTCTTCGAGCCAGTCGCCAGCGCGGATCCCGCTACCTCGTCGGGGACTCTCTCACCGCCGCCGATATCTACTGGACCACTTTCTCGACTCTGGCTTTCCCCATCCGCCATGAGCATTGTCCGATGCCCGACGCCTACCGTGAAATGGGCCAGGCTATGGGAGCTGATCTCGGGGATGCGGTGGACCCAATACTGATCGAGCATCGCGACAACGTCCTGGAAAGCCACTGCGTACTGCCCCTGACTTTCTAACTCGACACCCGCGGGGGATCCGCACCTGCGTCAATCAGAAAACATTAATCGAGAAGAGGGTGCCATGACCAAGAATCCTGAGCAGATCGTGACCGAATTCCTGGGAGCCTGGGCGGGCAGTGTTGAAACGTTGCGCAAGTCGTTCCACGATTACCTTGCAGACGATATCGTATACGAAAATGTCGACCTGACCCACACCACGACCCGGGACGACGCCCTGAAGTTGATCGACAATTTCCTTCCCGGGCTCGATCACATCACTATCGACATGCTGGCGATCACCGTGACCGGCAACAAGGTCCTTACCGAACGGATCGATTACCTGCGGGACAAGAACGACAAGGTGCTGTCCGCAATTCGTGTCATGGGAATTTTCGAAGTTGAAGGCGATCGCATTGCCGCATGGCGCGATTATTTCGACATGCGTCCTTTCGCGCCTGCTTGAGTGCAGCGCAGTTATCCTCAAACGTAACGGGTTATAGGACGCGCCATGGAAATTCTAGAAGTAGATGAAGCTTCGGCGTTCGATTTCTTCATGCAGCAGGATTGGACCGACGGCCTGCCCGTCATTCCACCAACGCTGGACCGGGTGGCAGCCATGCTGGCCGGTGGTGGCGTATCCGAAGACGAGATCCTGGGCAGCGTTCCTGCTCGAAATCGGACGGTGACCGCCGGGTTAGCCGCAGTCAACGCAGTGATGGCAGGGTGTCTGCCGGCCTATTTTCCGGTGGTGCTCGCGGCACTGCGCGCCCTGCTTGATCCGGCATGGAATGCGAACGGGGTGCTGACCAGCACCAGCGGCGGAGCCGCTTGTATCGTTGTCAGTGGACCAATGGCGGCAGAGATCGGGATGAATGCCACGTCGAACTTATTCGGTCCCGGCAACCGCGCCAACGCGACTATCGGCCGCGCAGTGCGGCTGGTCGCAATGAACGTGATCGGCGCGCGCCGCAGCGTGCAGGACGAATCCTGCATGGCCACGCCCGCCAAGTATACCTTCTGCTTTGCCGAGGACGAACCGACGCAGCCATGGCGGCCGCTGCGCGTCCAACTGGGGTACGAGGCGGAAGACACGACTGTCACCGTCATGGCGAGCGAGGGACCGCGGCAGATCGCGAACTTCACCAACGGCGAGCCCGCAGGACTGCTGCGCAGTTTTGCCTCGCTGATGAAGCCGCCCGGCTCAGTCATCGTCGGCAAGGCAGGCCAGGGCATAGTCGTCCTGGGACCAGAGCATCGCTTTAGCCTGCGCGACGCGGGTTGGACCCAGGAGCAGATCGTTGATTTCCTCCTGCGCGAGTCGCGAGTGAGCGGCGCCGAGGTCGAAGCCGCGGGCATCATCATCGAGAAGCCGGGCGACCACCACTATCTGCCCGCGGCTGCGGATGGGACCTATCCCACTTTCGAAAAGGCTGAGGACCTGCTACTCGTCACCGCCGGCGGCTATGGCGCAGGCTGGTCTGCATTCATCCCCTCGGTCTTTCCGGCCAGGCACGGCAAGGCGGTGACGCGTCGGGTTCGTCCGGCAGACGAGGCGCTGCCCGATTGCGGACCCGATTCCTGCGAGATCGATCTCTCGACCATTGCGCTACGGCGATAGCCACAAGGAGACAGTTTCATGGCGACCATCCAGGTCTATTGCCCGGTTCCCGCCGCGGCGCCCGAAGAGCAGATCGCGCTGGCCAAACGCAGTCCGCTCGCCGGCGGCGCGCGCATCGTGCTGGTCAACAACGGCAAGCCCCGTACTACCGAACTGCTGACCTACATGACCGAAGCGCTGAACCGCCACTTCCCCGTGGCATCAGTAACGGTCCACTCCAAGCCGTCGGCGGGCTCTCCGCTGGACAACGACATTGCCGACCGGCTTGCGGCGGAAGCCGATCTGGTACTGACTGGCCTTGGCGATTGCGGCGCGTGCAGTTCTTGCAGCCTGATCGACGCGCTGATGATGGAGCAGCGTGGCATTCCGGCAAGCGTAATCATCACCGACCCCTTCATCGATGTATGCAGCCGCATAGCGGCACGCATGGGCTGCGCCAGCTACCGTCCGGTGATGATCCCGCATCCCGCGGCAAGCCGAAGCGCGGAATGGCTGCGCGACTGGGCTGACAGAAGTACTCCCATTCTGCTCGAAAACCTGATCGGTTCGTAATAGAGTTCGTACTCCGAACTGGTTTCAGCCGGTCCGGATTTTGCCTTGTCTGGAAGATTATCCAAAATGCGGGACGTATGGTGCCCGCATAGTGTCTTGCGATTGGAAGGACGTATTGTGCTCACCGTTCATCACCTTGGCTTGTCACAATCTGAACGCATAGTCTGGCTCTGTGAAGAGTTGGGTATCGATTACGAGCTTAAGCGGTATCAGCGCCGCGCCGACAACGGCCATGCCCCGAACGACTATAAGGCGCTTCATCCGATGGGTATTGCGCCCGTGATTGCCGACGGGGACCTGGTGCTGGGGGAAAGCGCCGCCATTTGCGAGTATATCGCCGTAAAGCATGGCGAAGGCCGGCTGATACCGGCTGCTGACAGCCCGGACTATGCCGGCCATTTGTTCTGGTACCACTTTTCCAACGGCACGTTCATGGCGAACAGCATGATGGAAGTCGCATGCCTTCGTGCAGAAGCGGCGCCGCCCGAATTCGTCGTGGATCGCAAGGCCCGCGCTTGGCAGCTCGCCGATCAGCGGGTCGCGGCGGCGCCCTTCTTCGGCGGCTCTGAACTCACCCTTGCCGACATTATGATGGGCTTTGCGCTTACCACGATGCGCACGCTCATCGATTACCCGATAGACGCTTATCCCAACATCCTTGCCTATCTGCAACGGATCGGGGCGCGACCGGTCTACCGGCGCGCCATGGCGAAGGCTGAGCCCGACATGCCGCCCAAGCTTAGCTGAGCTCGGCTTGGTTGTGACATAATCTACGAATCCAACGTTTCGCGACACAGTGCGATAACATTTAGGGTCAGTCCCCTTGCCATTGGAGAGCCTGCATGTTTCCCCGGATCCTAGTTTCTGCCGTGGCAGTCCTGCTGGCAGGCCTGGCAATCGCATCGGGCGCGAATGACCGCGCCGACGAGAGCGGTGGTGCGAACTGGGCCATTTATGGCCTGCATAACAACGAGCAGCGCTTCAGTCCGCTTACGCAGATTAACGCCGACACGATCGGCAAGCTCGGACTGGCCTGGAGCATGGATTTGCCGCCACAGGCACGCTCCATGCAGGGCACGCCGCACGCGATCGGCGGCAAGCTGTATTTCTCCACCTCGTTGTCCAAAGTCTATGCCGTAAATGCCAAGACAGGAAATCTGTTGTGGGAATATGACCCCGAGGTCGGTCTGGCCCGACCGCGAGTTTTGCGGACAACCCATCAGGCAAGCCGCGGAATTGGCTATTTCGAGGGTGCTATCATCCTTGCGACCCTCGATGGCAGGCTGATCTCCCTCGATGCTGGTACCGGCAAGCCGAAATGGGTGACCAACACGATCGAGGACAAGGACGGTCGGGCCGTCATTACCGGTGCTCCGCGCGTCTTCAACGGCAAGGTCATCGTGGGTAACTCGGGTGCAGACTTCGGGACTCGCGGTTATGTTTCCACCTATGATGCGGGAACCGGAAAGTTCCTCTGGCGCTTCTACACCGTCCCCGGCAATCCGGCCAATGGCTTCGAGGATGAAACCCAGGCGATGGCCGCCAAGACCTGGACCGGCCAATGGTGGCGCTGGGGCGGCGGTGGAACTGTCTGGAACGGAATCACTTATGACGAAGCTTTGAACCGCATCTACATCGGGACCGGCAACTCGTCGAACTACAACCCGGCTCAGCGCTCGCCCGATGGCGGTGACAATCTGTTCCTCGCGTCGATCGTGGCGCTTGACGCCGATACCGGCAAATACATTTGGCATTATCAGGAGAACCCGCGCGAGGCCTGGGATTACAAGGCAACGAACGCAATCGTCCTGGCCGATCTTCAGATCGGGGGCGAACGCCGCCCAGTCCTGATGCAGGCCTCCATGAACGGCTTTTTCTACATACTGGATCGTCGCGACGGCAAGCTGCTCTCGGCCGAGAAGTTTGGCAAGGCAACCTGGGCGGATCGGATCGACCTGAAGACCGGCCGTCCTGTCGAAGTGCCCAATGCCCGCTATGAAAACGGCCCCATCTCGCTGTACCCATCCACGCTGGGCGTCCACAACTGGCAAGCAATGTCGTTCAACCCGGGCCTGGGGCTGGCGTTCATTCCCACGCTGCAGCAGCCGGCCGAATACTGGACCACGCCGGAAATGGGCAAGCAAGCCGAGCAGTTTGTCCTGGGCGCTAAGCATTACGAATTCGGGCTCGGGTCCCGGTTCCGGCTCGTCAAGCTCGACCCGGAGGACGGGACGGGCGCACTGGTGGCCTGGGATCCGGTGACCCAGAAGCCGCGCTGGACGGTAAAACACAAGACCGGGTGGAACGGTGGAACGATGGCAACTGCAGCCAACCTCGTTTTCCAGGGAACAGCTGATGGTTGGTTCCATGGATATGATGCGCGTGACGGGCGTGAACTGTGGAATTTCAACGCCAAGAACGGCATTCTTGCGCCGCCAATTACTTACCTGGTGAACGGCGAACAGTATGTCACCCTGCTGGTGGGTTATGGCGCCGCTGCGCCGGAGGATCCGGGCTGGAGGTTCGGCAAGCATCTGCCCCGGGTGATGACGTTCAAGCTGGGCGGAAAGGCGACACTGCCGCCGACGCTTCCTCCGCAGTTCACGGTCGAAGCCGTCGACGATCCGAAATTCGTGATTGACGTGGCGGCATCTGCGCGGGGGCGCAACTTGTGGCTGCGCAACTGCTCTGTGTGCCATGCGCTGGGCGGCGGAAACGCTAACTGGCCAGACTTGCGCACTTCGGTCATGGCGACCGACTACGACACCTTGCGCGAAATCGTGCAGAAGGGCGCGCTGGCGCCGCTGGGGATGCCGATGTTCGATGAACTGTCAGACCAGCAAGTGCGCGATATCTACATGTCGATACGCCAATACGCGCGTCAGGCGAAGACGGGAGGACCTGCCGCGAAAGAAGAACAGCGGCTGTTCTGACGGCCTGCGGCCGTCCTCCGCCGAAGTGCCGTTGCTCCCTCAAACCCGAAAAGCTAACCGGAGAATTGAAATGGCACTACGTCCCGAAGACGGCACAACAGACGACGAGCGAACGGTGCTGCACTTCTGCAGCCTGTGGGCGAAGCAGGACGTCGACAGGATCGTCGAGCATTTCACCCCGGATGGGGAGTACATCGACATGCCGCTGCCGCCGCGCCGCGGACACGCAGAAATCCGGGCCTATGTCGAAGGCATCTTCAAGGCTTTCCGGTGCGAGATCGAAACCATCCGGATTGCTTCGTCCGGCTCGGTCATCTTCACCGAAAGAGTGGACTATCTCACGCGAACGGACGGCTTAAAGCCAACCGTGCCGCTTCCCGTCGCCGGCATCTTCGAAATGAAGAACGGCAAGATCTGGCGTTGGCGCGAATACCTCGACCTGCGGACCGCCGAGGAAGGCCTGGGCCTAGTCGTCCGTTCCAGTGGCGACATGAGCGACATGGAGTAGTGCCGGAGCTAATGAACCTGGCCGGGCCGTAGCGGCGTTCATCAACTTCGCTCGCTAAAGCGAAGCTTCGACACATTATTATTTTTTGACCGTTCGGTGACGAGCTTTATCGGGAGCGTTCGCTTTCAAAGTTACTTCCGGAATAAGCTTGCGATTATAGCCGGAACATATATTTCACCATTGGGGAATGTGTGAATTATTGGTGCAGGAAAATACGAAGAGAAGAGGCAAAAAAGCTCAAAATGATCGTGATAATTGCCTTACCCCAAACACGATCTCGGTGATCCTGGAAGACAATGAACCCGGCGCTGACCGGGTTCGTGCCGATCGCAACGATCGTCGGTAAATGATTCGGGTATAACAATAATTCTGGCGAGGGGCGTATGGTCGAAGGCAAGACAATAGTCGCGCGGCTGCTGGCTGCATTCTTTTTGCTTATCGGCCTGACGCTGACAATCGGCGGGATCAAGCTCGTCAGTCTGGGTGGTTCGATCTATTATCTGCTCGCCGGCCTGATCGTGATGGCGGTCGGCGCCCTGCTGTGGCGGACGAAGCCGCTTTCGGCATGGATCTATGGCGCATTTCTGGCCGTCACCCTCGCATGGGCCTTGCTCGAAGTCGGTCTGGACGGCTGGCAACTGATGCCCCGACTGATGGGGCCGGCGGTGCTTGGCCTGCTGTTCCTGCTGCCGGGGATTCGTCGGCCCATCGGCAAGGCGGCCTTCGCACCGGGCGCTGCGGGCGCGCTGGGCCTGCTGGCGATTGCCGTCGCCGCGTTCCAGCCGGGGCCTGACGCCGTTGCGGATCGGTCCTGGCCGACCCAGTTGCTTCCCGACGGCCTCAATCCCGGCGAGTGGCCGCAATATGGGCGGACGCTGGAGGGGCAGCGCTTCTCGCCGCTCACGCAGATCGACAAGACCAATATCGACAAGCTGCAAGTAGCATGGACTTATCATACCGGCGTCAAGCAGGAGGGCACGCCAAGCCCGCTTCTGGCCACCCCGGTCATGGTCGGCAACCGGCTGGTGCTGTGTACCCAAACCAATATCGTCATCGCGCTTGATCCGGAAACCGGCCAGGAACTCTGGCGGTTTGATCCCAAGGTAAATCCGGAAGGGGCGTCGGGGGTCCGGACTTGCCGCGGGGTCGCCTATCACGCCGATCCCAGTCAACAGGATTGCCCCGAACGGATTATTACCGGAACTTTCGGCGCGCAACTGATCGCGCTGGACATCCGGACCGGCCGGCCCTGTGTGTCGTTCGGCAAGGCGGGCATCGTCGATCTCAAGGAGGGCATGGGCGAGATCCTGCCCGGCTACTACTTCATCAGTGCCGCGCCGGTTATCGTGCGCGGCAATATCATCGTCGGCGGCGGCATGTCCGACAACCAGAGCACCGACGAACCTTCCGGCGTGATCCGGGCGTTCGATGTCGTCACCGGCAAGATGGCGTGGGCGTGGGATGCGGTGAATCCGGCCAACCGCCACGGGGCCCCCCGGGGGCAATGGTACAGCCGAGGCTCGCCCAACAGCTGGGCGCCGATGAGCGGCGATGAAGCGCTGGGGCTGATCTATGTGCCAACCGGCAACCCGACGCC
>JAYSPJ010000135.1:0-8745 GCA_043722155.1 Bradyrhizobium sp. | reverse complement strand
CACCAATTTCGCCGCTTGTTACCGCCAGTGCTCGGAGGATGTGGCGCTTTTCCGCGCTCTGCCGGATGTCTTCGAGTGATCCCATCTGCAACGCCAAGGCGGTATCGTCGCTCTGCTCCGGAAACAAATCGCCGGGCATTACCCATTGTCCGAGACCGAGCACGACGGCTCTTTCCATCCTGTTGCGTAGCTCACGGATATTGCCGGGCCAGCCGTAGGAGAGGGCAGCTTCTTCCGCCATACTGCTGATGCCCTTCATGGGCGTTTCCATCCGGCCCGAGCTTTCCGTGAAATAACGCTCCATGAGCCACGGAATATCCTGCAGCCGATCCCGGAGGGGTGGGATTCTTACCGAAACGACGTTGATCCGGTAGTAAAGGTCTTCGCGAAACCGCCCGGCTTGTACCAGTTTCGGAAGATCCGCATTCGTAGCCACAACGAGACGACCCTTGAACGGAACCGGCCGCTCGCCGCCAATCCGATAAAACGACTTGTCTTCGATCAGCCGGAGCAGTTTCGCCTGAAGTTCGGGCCTGAGTTCACCGATTTCGTCGAGAAACAGGATGCCTTCGCCGGCGCGCTCGGCATAACCTAGATGTCGCTGAGACGCGCTGGTGAACGCTCCCTTTTCGTGGCCCAGCAGTTCGCTTTCCAAGAGCTCGCCTGGAATTGCAGCGCAATTGACCGCCATGAAGGGACGGCCATCGACGCCTGACACTGCATGGAGAAACCTGGCGGCCACTTCCTTGCCGCTGCCAGTTTCCCCGGTGATGAGTACAGTCGAATTCAGTCTAGCCACCCGCGTCAGCAGCCGCTCGAGATCCTTTATTTTTGGAGCAAGCCCCAGAACATGAGTTCCAGGCGCTGACCGCGGGCCCATCAGTTCACCAAGACGGACAAGGAAATCGTCGATCTCGAACGGTTTCATGAAATAGTCGGCCGCGCCGGCACGCATCAACCGCACGGCCTGGTCGATGTCGCTATAGCCGGTAATGAAAACGAACGGAGGCACACCTGACGAACGTGCCGCCTCTCGAAAAAGATCCTCACCGCTGAGGTCGGGGAGGCGGATATCGCAGACGATCGCATCGAGCTTGTTGGATGGCATTTCCCGCACTGCATCTTTTCCGCGCTGCCACCATTTGACCTTCACGCCTTCAAGCGAGAGCCTCTGAACGATACTTTCGCCCATGATTTGATCGTCTTCAACGAGACCTATCACACGTGCGCTAAGCGACATTGGACAACTCCATCTGTGCGATCGGAATGATGAGCTTCACAGCGGTGCCGCCGGAAGCCGGATACTCCAATACAATCTGGCCTCCAACATCGGCGACGAGCCGGCTAATGGTCCAAAGCCCCAAGCCTCCACCGTCGAGCGGGGGGGGGGCACTGGAGCGGCCGGTGAGAACCTCTGCCGCGATTGCGGGCAGACCGGGTCCGCGGTCAACGACGGCAATTGCAAGTAGCTCACCGATAGCGTCCGCCGATACGCGCACCTCCGATCCTTCGGGCGCAGCTGCGACGGCATTAAGGATTAGATTGAGCACAGCTTGACGGATCGGCGTACTAGGCAGGCGAACGTCGCCAGTCAGAGTATTGGCGATCACGATTTCCACGGATTTCCGTCTCGCTTCGGGGCCAATCAGAAGACCCAGATCGTGAATGTCCGCAGGTGAAAGGTCCCGCACGACCGTGTCTGTGCGATAGATCGTCAGTGTCATCCGGACGACGTCGCGAATTCCGACCAAGCCGCGCTCCAACAAGCCGAGGCTGACGTCGCGAACGCTGTTCAGGTGGCCGTGCGACCTTAGCGTGGCAAGGGCGTTGAACAACCCTCCGAGTGGGTTGTTGATTTCGTGCGCTACAACGGAAGCAAGCCGTCCCAGGCTGCCGAGGCGTTTCTCTTCTGCAAGCCGCTTTCCCATCTCCTCCCGTTCCTTCATCGATCGGACCAAGGCGTTGTAGCCCCGGAACAATCGTCCAAATTCACCTCTCGTTTCTGACATGACGGCTTCGGGGATTGGCACCGCAAGTGTTTCGCGGGCGACGCCCAGATGTTCGGACAGAATGCGGACCGGTCGCATCATTCGTGCCACCAGGAACCAGCCGGCGGCGGCGAGCAATATCGTCAACGCTCCATTGGTCAGCGCAAGCGCGATGACAACGTCCCGCCGCTCGGCGGCGAGATGGCGCGTATCGAATGTCGCATAGATGATGCCGGCTATTCGACCCGGGTACGACAATACTCGCACGGCCTTCGCGCTGTCAGCACCCGCATCGAAGCTAAAGCTTGCCAACGTCGTGCTTCCGGTGCGTGTGGGTTGGATGACCGATCCCACGGGATGACGCCTCGGATCTGACGCCGCGATCACGGCGCCGTCGGCATTGGTCACGATTGTCTCTATCGGATGCAGACTCTTATTGATCGCTTGCGCTCGGGCGATCGCATCGTAGATTTCCCAATTATCTTCACGCAGTATCGATGGAGCGATCGCCGACGAAAGGCCGTCAAGATAGCTCTGCGACAACTCGATGAGATGGCGCTCTTGGGAATCGGTAAGACGTGAAAGAACGCGTTCAGATAGAACGAGTCCGACCAACATCATCAGCGCGGCGACGGCAAGGGGGACTTTCACCGTGATTGGCCAGGAACGGTCGGGGAATACGCTCATGCAGTTCACCCGGCCGCTGCGACAAGCGCCGCCTTAGATGCAATTGCATCGAACGAAGCAGGATCTTCCGCCCCGAAACCATCCAAACGAAGCATCCTCAAAGCGGATCGACCTTCGTCGTCCTTGTCCATTTCCCAAAGAGCTATAGTGAGAGCTTTAAGGCGCGTTTGATCGACTGGAATTCTCGGTGCAGCGATGGGAGGAAAGCCAAGCCATTCTGACGCTTTCAGAATTCGAGTACCCTCGGTCACTTTCGGCTCAAGCTCGGCGACGACGTCGTAAACGTAGCCATCTACCGATCCGGACCCTGCGAGTCCTGACGCTACCGCTCTGATGACATCGCGATGACCATAGGTGAAAAATGTCTTCGCAAAGAACGTTTCTGGCCTGAGACTGCGTTCGGCGAGAGCCGCTCGCGTGACGAGAAATCCTGAGTTGGAATCAGGATCCGAAAATGCATGAATGTCGCCGCGCAGATCGAGAATTTCGCTGCCTTTCCGATCACGATCGACAATCAGATATGACTGATAAAGCGGCTTGTGATGCCAGAGTGGGACCGCGACAAGTTGAAGTTCTGCGCGGTGGGCAACGTACGGAAATCCGCAAACCCAGGCTGCATCGAGTTGGCCCGAGGTAAGAAGGGCCGTGATCTCCTGATAGGTGCGTCGCGTAACGAGGGAAACAGGGTATCCCGTCGCCCGCTGCAGATACGACTGAAAGCGTCCAAGGAGCTCGAGATCATTGGTGAGAAATACAGGAGTGAGGCCAAATCGAATGGGCCCGCTGGTCGCAGCTTCTGCTGCACGGCCAACCGTCGACGCCAAGAGGACAGATGCACTTGCGCTTAGCAACTCGCGCCTGTCCAACCGATGGTTCAGACCAAAGCCCATGTCCTCCCCACATTGTTTGCTTGTATTATTCTAATCTTAGCGCGGTTTGAAAGGTCGCGAAACAGGCGTATTGCGGCTCCGCGACGGAACCGATGGCGAGAGCCGCCTCGCGGCAGCCCTCACGACGGCGCCATGGTCTCCTTGACCTTGGCGACCAGCGCGCTGAGCGCGAACGGTTTTGCGAGGAAGGCAAACTGCTCGTTTTCCGGCAGGCTCTTGTCGAAAGCCTCTTCGGCATAGCCGGAGACGAAGATGATCTTGAGGTTGGGATTGCGGATCCGCATCTCCCGCAGCAGCGTCGGCCCGTCCATTTCCGGCATCACCACGTCGGAAACCACGAGGTCGACCGCGCCGTTCTTTTCCTCCAGCGCCTCCATCGCCTCGACGCCGTTGGAGGCCTCGATCACGCTGTAGCCGCGCGAGCGCAGGCCGCGGGCATTGAGCGAGCGCAGGCCCTCCTCGTCCTCGACCAGCAGGATGGTGCCCTGCCCGGTCAGATCGGCCCGCGGTTTTGCTTCCGCCGGCGGGGCCTTGGCCGCGCCGTTGGCGGCTGCAGGCTCCGGCTGGACCTCCTGCTCGGCATGATGCCGCGGCAGGAAGATGTGGAACGAGGTGCCGCGACCGGCCTCCGAGTCGACATAGACGAAGCCGCCGGTCTGCTTGACGATACCGTACACCGTCGACAGGCCGAGACCGGTACCCTTGCCGACTTCCTTGGTCGAGAAGAACGGCTCGAAGATCTTGTCGACGATATCGGCGGGAATGCCGGTGCCGGTGTCGGCGACGTCGATCCGGACATAATCCGCCGCCGGCATGCCCTTGTAGGCAAGTTGTCCTGCTTCTTCCGTCGTCACGTTGGCGGTCCGCACCGTCAGCTTGCCGCCGTCAGGCATCGCATCGCGGGCGTTGACGGCGAGGTTGACGATCACCTGCTCGAACTGGGAGACGTCGACCTTGACCGGCCACAGGTCGCGGCCATGCACGAGGTCGAGTTTGACCTTTTCGCCGATCAGCCGACGCAGCAGCATGGTGAGGTCGCTCAAGGCGTCGCCGAGATCGAGCACCTGCGGGCGCAGCGTCTGGCGGCGCGAGAATGCCAATAGCTGCCGCACCAGCGTCGCGGCGCGGGTGGCGTTCTGCTTGATCTGCATAATGTCCTGGAACGACGGATCGGTCGGCTTGTGCGCGTTCAGCAGGAAGTCGTTCGCCATCATGATGGCGGAAAGCACATTGTTGAAATCGTGGGCGATGCCGCCGGCGAGCTGGCCGACCATGTCCATCTTCTGCGACTGGTTGATCTGGTTCTCCAGCGTGCGCCGTTCGGTGGTCTCCAGCAGGTAGACGATGGCGGCCTCGGTCTCGCGCTCGTCTTCCTCGCCCGCGGTGACGAAGAACTGGCCCCAGCGCTCCTTGGCGCCGTCGAGCAGTGCCTCGACCGGCGCGATATCGCCCTGGCCCTCGGACGCCTGGTTGATGGCCGCGATCAGGAGGTGGCGGTCGCGCGGGTTGACGGTGCGGAAAATCGACTTGCCGGCGGCGCCTTCGGGACCGAGGCTTTGCGCCAGTTTGGCAAACCGGGCATTGGCGCGCACCACCGCGCCGGCGCGGTCCACGGTCGCGATCGCCATCGGGGTATGATCGAAGAAGCGCATGAAGCGGACTTCGGCGGCGCGCTGCGGATCGGAATGCTCGTCGCGGGCGCGGCTGATCACCAGCGTGCGCGAGGCGCCGGGCACGCCGTCGGCCCCGAACGCCAGCTTGTGATAGAGCCGCACCGGCATGGTCTTGCCGCCGCGCATCCGCAGGTCGATGTCGAACACCTCGGTCTTGACCTCGCCGGGCACCGCCACGATCGAGGTCAGCAGCGAAGCGCCGTCGCCGGACACGATGTCGGTCAGCTTCAGGCCGCCGTTGCCGATTTCCGCGAGGTCGTGATCCAGCCAGTTCGCCAGCGTGGCGTTGACATAGACGAGGTCGCCTGAGGCATTGACCGAGAAGAACCCGCACGGCGCATGATCGAGATATTCGATGGCGTGCTGCAGTTCCTGGAACACGTCCTCCTGCCGCTCGCGGTCGCGGGTGATGTCGGCGATCGACCACACCGCGTATTTCGCCTCGCGCTTGCTCTGGCCGAGGGGGCGGACCCGCATCCGCAGCCAGCGGCCGTGGCTGCCGTCGGAGCCGGCGATTCGGACCTCCTCCTGCTGCCGCTTGCCTTCGCGAGCCGCCTTGAGCAGGCGGAATACCGCTTCCGAGACGTCGGGATTGCCGATGAAGACCCGCTCCACCGGGCGCGCGTCCTGCGCGGTCGCAGCTCCCGTCAGCGCCAGATAGGCGGCGTTGGAATAGACCACATGGCCGCGGGAATCGGTCACCGCCAGCCCATCATGGGCGTGATCGGCGATCCGGCTCATCACGGGATCGTCGGCGGCGCGATCGGCGAAACGGATGATGCCGGCGGCGAAGGCAAACAGGTTGAACAGCCCGACCATCGCCAGCAGCGCCAGCAGCCCGAGGATATAGGGCTGCGCCTGGGCGCGGCCGATGGTCATCAGCGCGACCGCCACCGCAACGATCGCAAAGGCCACCAGCAGCACCAGAACGATGCTGCCATTCCGCCGCGCCGGCTCGTGGACGGCGAAGGGCTCTCGCGACGGATCGTTGTCAGTATCGGCGGTCATGCCAGTGGATGCAGCCTGTCGACATAAGTGTTACGCGCCTGCGCGCGCTGAAAGGCGCGCTTTCCGCGCCCCGCTCCTGAGTGCCTGAATCGGGCCTGCAAGCGCAAGGCCGTCACATCAGCTATTTCGCTCGCCGCGGTCTTTTCCAGCCTGTTCCGGAGCGCCGGCCAGGGCCGGATTCACGCCTGCCGGCCGGAAAACCCGCGCTTGAGGCCCATGACGTAGCCGATAATCTCGGCGACCGCATGGTAATGTTCCACCGGTATCTCGTCGTCGACCTCCACGGTCGCATGCAGGGCCCTCGCCAGCGGCACGTTCTCCACGATCGGGATATCGTGCTTGCCGGCAATTTCCCTGATCTTGAGCGCCATCGAATCGATGCCCTTGGCCACGCAGATCGGCGCCGGCATGCCACGTTCGTAGCGAAGCGCCACCGCGTAGTGGGTCGGGTTGGTGATGATCACGGAGGCCTTGGGAACCGCCGCCATCATGCGCTTCTTCATGCGCTGCTGACGCAGCTGCCTGATCTTGCCCTTGATGTGCGGGTCGCCTTCGGACTGCTTGTACTCCATCTTCATGTCCTGCAGCGACATCTTCTGCCGCTCGAACCATGTCCGGTACTGGAAGAAGTAATCCGCGATCGCGACCACCGCGAGCATCGCCACCACGGCGCCCATCAGTTTCAGCGTCAGGCTCGTGGTGACAACCATGATCGCCGCCGGATCGAACCGCACCATCGACTCCAGGCGAAAACGCTCCGGCCACAGCACCGCCGTCATCACGGCGCCGAGCGCGATCACCTTGAAAAGGCCCTTGAGGAAATTCGCAGCACCCTGCTTGCCGAAAATCCGCTTGAATCCGGCACCCGGCGACACCTTGCTGAATTTCGGCTTCATCGACTCGGCCGACCACACCAGCCGGTGCTGGATCATGTTGCCTGCGATCGCTGCCAGCGCGAACATCAGGAACGGCACGCCGAGGGCCGCGATCAGCGCATATCCCAGGCTCTGCGACAGGGCCATCAGGCCCGCCCCGTCGGCGCGGATCATCCATGAATTGGCGACCAGATTGCGCAACGGCGTCAGGATGCCGCCGCCGATCGATCCGGAAAAGGACGACAGCACCAGCGTCGCGCCGGCGAGCACGAACCAGGTATTGACCTCCTGGCTCTTGGCGACGTCGCCTTTTTCGTGGGCGTCATCCAGACGTTTTTGTGTCGGGTCTTCTGTTTTGTCTGAGGAGTCACTCTCATCGGACATGGTTCAAGCCCTCACCTGAGCGGTATCAGCTGGTGCATGACGCCGATGAAATACTCCAGGAAAGTTCCCATCATCGTGACGAGGACGAGGGCCAGGATCAGGAAGCCGGCGAGAATCGACAGCGGCACGCCGACGAAATAGACCTGCATCTGCGGCATCAGCCGCGCCAGCACGCCAAGCCCGATGTTGAAGACGATGCCGAACACCAGGAACGGCGCCGAAAGCTGGATCCCGATCTTGAAGGCCGCGGTGAAGGCGCGGGTCGCCAGTGAGGCGACATCGCCGCTCGACATCAGCTCGCCCGGCGAAAAGATCGCGTAGCTGTCGTTCAGTGCGGCGATCACGAGATGATGGCTGTCGGTGGCAAACAGCAGCGTCAGGCCGAGGATGGTGAGGAAGTTGCCGATCAGCAGGCCCTGCTGCCCCTGGGTCGGATCCACCGAGGTGACAAATCCGAGGCCGAGCTGCTGGGCGATCACCGATCCCGCGACCTGCAGCGCCGACAGCGTCACCCGCGCGGTGGCGCCGAGCACGATGCCGATGACGATTTCGTGCATCATCAATACCAGCAGCGCCGTGATCGACTGCATATCGATGTTGTAGGCCGCGCGGTGCAGCGGCAGGATCACCAGCGTCAGCAGCAGCGCGATCGCCAGCTTGATGCGAACCGGGATATTGGCCTCGCCGAGCCCGGGCAACAGCATGACCATCGCGCCGATGCGGGCAAATACCAGCATGAAGGCGGCGGCGAGCGCCGGCAGCAATGAAATGTCGATGCGCATGATTCATGCGCATAGTGCCTCAACCGCCTATGATTCGCGACGATATCCGCATCATGTAGCCGTGCAGCGACTCCGACATGAACGGCAGCGCCAGCAGCAGCGTCACGAAGATTGCCAGGATCTTGGGCACGAACACCAGGGTCTGTTCCTGGATCTGCGTCAGCGCCTGGAACAGCGACACCACGACACCGACGAGGAGACCGACCACCATCAGCGGCGACGACACCACGACGATGGTCCAGATCGCATCGCGCGCCACGTCGAGGGTTTCAGCACCGGTCATGACATGTATTCCAATTCGGGTCAGTCGTCATTTTGGGGCGATGCGGAGCATCGAACCCGGAATCTCGAGATTCCGGGTCTGGTCCTTCGGACCATCCCGGAATGACGGCGCAAAAAGTTCAGATCGGCATCCGCATGATGTCTTCGTAGGACTGGATCATCCGGTCGCGCACCGA
>JAYSPJ010000134.1:0-3487 GCA_043722155.1 Bradyrhizobium sp. | reverse complement strand
CGCGGATTCTCGGATAGCAGTCATGCGATGGGTCTCCAGGCAGGAAGGATTTTCCGGCAACCCTTATAGGGCCGACAGGGTTTGGCAAAGCGGGCAGAGCTGGCGTTCGCGGAGCGGCAGGCTTTCGATCGTCATGCCCCGGCTTGACCGGGGCTCCAGTACGCCGCGGCACGGCACCGTCCACGCCTTCGCCGGAATCAAAAAGGCGGGCACAGGGCCCGCCGCTCTACCGAAAATGTTTCGCCTGGGATCGGGTGCCCGGGCGGAGCTTAGGCTCCACCCGGGCTTGAAAGTTACTTCTTGGCCTTCTTCTTCGACTTTGCCTTCTTCGCCTTTTTAGCCTTCTTCGCTTTCTTAGCCATAGCATCCTCATTGGGTTTAATGGGTGGAAACGCGACACGAGGCATGCTCGGGGAGGGCTTAGCCTCGCAACAGCCTCAATCGTCATCCGAGCAGATTCGCGGGCAACTGCATCGCGCTGTCACGCCGGTGTCATTACGTTATCCACAGCTGTTATGCGTTTTCGGCAGCTTTTCAGCCGCGCAATGCACTCCGCGCTGCGCCGTCACGGTTAACGACGCGCCAAAGCGAGCCGCGCAACTGCGTCGATCCGGTACAGGCGGACGGCGCGATGGCGCGCCGCGCGATCTTCATGATTTCAACACCACGGTGCGGGTTGCTTTGCCGTGGTGAGAGTCCGTTAAGCGGCATGGCTGCACTTTACCCGCAGGAACACGGGGATCTTCATGGGTGGGCTGTTCGATAACGGGGGAGGCAGCGCCATGCGCGCTATGGCTTCGCGATGCTGAGTGTTCCGACGCTGTGGACGGCGTTCATCATCAATTTTCTCGCGCTGGGCCTGATCTGGGCCTACGTCACCCGCTGTTATCCGAAATTCGCGGCCGCGCCGTTCTGGACCGCCTCGGCGTTTGCCGCAGCCGCCGGCGCGTCGCTGGCGAGCCTGCGCATCGTGGCGGATTCGCTGCTGCCGCTGCTGGCGGGCGGGACCGTGCTGATCTTCGCCTCCTGCCTGGCCGCGATGGGCATCAGGCGATTCTACGACCGGCCGGTCGCCTGGCGCCAGACCGCGCTGATCACCGGATTGGGCTGCGCGGGCATGAGCTTCTTCATCGTCGGCTACGACAGCGTGCCGATCCGGATGTTCGTCTATTCGGTCGCCCAGACGCTGCCGTTCGCGCTGACCCTGAAACTGCTGCTGTCGCGGGAGAACGGTCGCGTCAACCCTGGCGCCCGGCTCGCGGCCACCGTCGCCATGCTCATCATCGCCATCTATATGATGCGCGTGACCAGCAATCTGCTGCACATGGGCGGCGAGTTCTCCTTCATCCATTTCAGCCCGATCCATTCGGTCTCGATCCTGGTGCTGATGTTCCTGTCGATGGCGTGGAATTTCGGCTTCCTGCTGATGGCGATGGACCGGCTGCGCAACGAAGTCGCCGACCTGGCGCTGCTCGATGATCTCACCGGCGTCGGCAACCGGCGGCATCTGCTGCAGCGCCTGACCGAGGAATGCGCGCGGTCGGAGCGCAGCGGCGAGGCGTTCGCGCTGCTGGTGATCGATCTCGACGGCTTCAAGGCGATCAACGACACCCATGGCCACGCCGCGGGCGACGCCTGCCTGCAGCACTTCACCCTGATGGCGCAGACCCGGCTGCGGCCCGGCGACATGCTGGCGCGCACCGGCGGCGACGAGTTCTGCATCGTGCTGCCGGCCTCGACGCTGCGCGAAGGGGCGATGATCGCGCGCCGGATCCTCGACGTCTGCCGCGAGGACGCCGCGGCCTGCGTCGGCGCCGATATCCCGATCTCGCTCTCGATCGGCGTCGCGCAATGGACCCGCGAGATGGGCGCATTCCCCGACCGGGTGATCGCCGCCGCCGACCATGCGCTCTATGCCGCCAAGAAAGGCGGCAAGAACCGCCATGCGGTTTACGATCCCGCCCCGCCGCTGGCGCCGAGCTATGAGGCCGTGCTGGAGCAGGCCCTGCGCAAGCACGCGTAAGCGTGCTAGACGCTGCACCATGAAGATCCGCCTGCTGGCGATGGCGCTGTGCGTCATCGCAATCGCCGCTCCGGCCACAGCCCAAACGCCCGACCTCGCGACCATCGCGCGCGCGGCGGGCACGCCCGGGATTCCTGGTCTCAAGATGGTCTGGCTGGCGCCGTGGGGCGACGTGGCAAAGGCCCATCCGTGGCAAAACATCATCGTGCACCAGACCGAGGGACCGGCCGGCTCGGCGCGCGGCGGCGCGCAGGCGCAATCAAAAAACCCGACGCGGCGCGGCGTCACGGTCTGGGTGGAGACCGACGGCACGGTGTACTGGGCGGTGGCGGAAAATCTCGTTCCCACCCATGGCGACGGCGCCAACCGCAACGACAACAAATATATCGACAACCGCCCGACCTTTCGTCAGGTGGTAGGCCACAATTCGATCGGGGTGGAATTCGCCGGCAATTACCCCGACGTGGCGCGCGGCGCCACCGGGGCGCAGGTCGAGGCGTGGCGGATTCTGGTCAAGGTGCTGCGGGTGCGCTACGGCATCCCGCGCGAGCGGGTCTATGCGCATAACTGGATCGACTACAAGGACGCGCGCTACTGCGAAGGCTGCGCGCTGGCGACGCTGGCGAGGCAGTGGGGGGAGTAGACACTCGATGGGGCGCAGCGAACGGAATTCCGAAAGGGGTAGCAGCCCAAACAAAAAATATCGAAAACAACCCCATGCAAAGAATGGCTCGTCTGGCGGCACTCTTCCCGACACAAGATATAGTATCCGCGGCTTCCGATTCTATTGTGACGTTCGCCGGGACGGCGATTTGACCTGCTGCAACCCTCCACCCCAACAAAAAAGCCGGCGTTGCCGCCGGCTTTCTGTTTCGTTTCGACCGCCGCGCGCGCTGATTAATGCGCGGCTTCCAGTGCGGCCTGTTCCTGCCGGGCGATGGTGCCCTTGACCGCCGACTGCACCTTCTCGAAGGCGCGGACTTCGATCTGCCGCACGCGCTCGCGCGACACGCCGAATTCGGTGGCGAGGTCTTCCAGCGTCATCGGGTCTTCCGCCAGACGCCGCGCCTCGAAGATGCGGCGTTCCCTGGGGTTGAGCACGCCGATGGCGCCGATCAGCGCCTGACGGCGATGATCGAACTCCTCGTGCTCGGCCATGATGGCTTCCTGGTTGGGCGAGTTATCGACCAGCCAGTCCTGCCATTCGCCGGCCTCGCCGTCGTCACGGATCGGCGCGTTGAGCGACGCATCGCCGCCGAGACGGCGGTTCATGTCGATCACGTCCTGGGCCGTCACGCCGAGGCGCTTGGCGATCAGCTTCACCTGGTCGGGGTGCAGATCGCCCTCGTCCAGCGCGGAGATCTTGCTCTTCGCCTTGCGCAGGTTGAAGAACAGCTTCTTCTGGTTCGCGGTGGTGCCCATCTTCACGAGCGACCACGAACGCAGGATGTATTCCTGGATCGA
>JAYSPJ010000133.1:0-19365 GCA_043722155.1 Bradyrhizobium sp. | reverse complement strand
GCCGACCATTGCTCAAAACTCTTGTTGAGCAGCGGCAGGTCGAGCAGCCATTCGCCGGGATAGTCGACGATATCGAGCGTCAGGGTGCGGTCCGCGCCGTTCTGCCGCTGGTAGTCGATCACCAGCCTGAGTTCGCTGATATCGACCGTCGAATTCGGCCAGCACCGCTCCTCGATAAGGGTGCGGACATGATTTTCATAGGCAAAGCGCGGCACCGCATCGTCGGGCTGCGGCTCCAGCCGGGCGCGGGCGATCCGCCCGGTTGCGAACGGTTCGAAAATCGGAAAGCGGCCGCCGCGGGTGAGGCCGTGAATCAGCGCCGTGATGAAGACGGTCTTGCCGGCGCGCGACAACCCGGTGACGCCCAGCCGGACCGTCGGATTGAAAAACTGGTCGCCATAGTCCTTCAGGGCCCGCGCCGACAGGCGCGCTTCCTCGACGATATCTTGAAAGCTGGGGGCCATGCGGGAGGGGAGAACTCGGTTTGACGGACGCTATTTCGCGGGAAAGCTATCCGCAAAATGGCGATTGGCGGGGCAAAATCAAGCTTCATACTAAAGACGCGATCCGGGCGGAGAAGTCCGGGTTCGTTGACCTCCCCGGAGGTATGTCTTAACGCTTCGCTAGCACAGCCTGCCGGGCCGCCATGACCATCTTCAGATTGAAACAACTCGCCTCGACCTCAGTCCATGCGGCCGGCGCCATGCTCTGGAACTACGACCGGGCCGAACTGATCGCCGACGGCGTGGTGCACGGCATCGGCGTGGTCTGCGGCCTGGCCGCAGCCATCGTGCTGATCGTGCTGACGGCGGTCTATGCCACGGCGTTCCAGGTGGCGGTCGTCTCGGTTTACGCCGCCGGCCTTTTGACCATGCTGGTGTTGTCGGCCACCTACAATCTGTGGCCGGTCTCGCGCGTCAAATGGGTGCTGCGCCGCTTCGATCATTCGGCGATCTATCTGCTGATCGCGGCGACCTACACGCCGATCTTCATGGAATTGAAGGACAGTGTCTTCGCCACCGCACTCCTGATCGGCGTCTGGTGCGTGGCGATTGCCGGGATCGTGGTCAAGCTGACGCTGCCGGGCCGCTTCGACCGACTCTCGGTCGGGCTTTACCTCGCGATGGGCTGGAGCGGCTTCATGGTCTGGGACAAGGTGGTGGCGTCGCTGCCGACGCTGACGCTGTGGTTCATCGCGGCCGGCGGCCTGCTCTACAGCTTCGGCGTCATCTTTCATGCATGGCAACGGTTGCGTTTCCAGAACGCGATCTGGCATTGCTTCGTGCTTTCAGGCGCGGCGTGCCACTATACCGCCGTGCTCGATCTGGTCTTGACCTGAAATTTTCAAAAATCGGAGCGTGGCGATGCAGGTTGCGGGTAAGGTCGTGGTTGTCACCGGAGGCGCCAACGGCATCGGCCGGGCGCTCTGTGAAGCCTTCCATCGCGCCGGCGCAGCCAAGGTCGTCGTCGCCGATCTCGATCTGGCCAATGCGGAGGCCGTCGCCGCTTCGGTTCAGGGCGCGGCGTTCAAATGCGATGTCGGGCTGGAGAAAGACATCCGCCAACTCATCGAGGAGACCGAGCAGAAGTTTGGGCCGATCGCGCTGTTCTGCTCCAACGCCGGTATCGGTGGCGGCTTCGATCCGCTGTCGGTGAACGCCGGCGGCAGCACGGACGAGCCGTGGGCGCGAAGCTGGGCCATTCACGTCATGGCGCATGTCTATGCCGCGCGGCACCTGATCCCGCGCATGAAGGCGCGTGGCGGCGGCTATTTTCTCAATACGATCTCGGCTGCGGGACTTTTGTCTCAGGTGGGCAGCCCGGCCTATTCCACGACCAAACATGCGGCCGTGGGATTTGCGGAAAACCTTGCGATTTCGCACAAGGCCGACGGCATCAAGGTGTCGATCCTGTGCCCGCAGGGCGTCGACACCAATATGCTCAGGTCTATTCCAAAGGGCCCGCAATCCGGCGATGGCGATCTTTCGCCGGAACAGGTGGCGCTGGATGTGCTGGCCGGTCTCGGGCAGGAAACGTTCGTCATTTTGCCCCACCCGCAGGTGCTCGGCTACATGCGCAAGAAGACCGAGAATTACGATCGCTGGATCTCGGGCATGGCCAGGATCCAGGCGAAGATGCGAGAGGCTTACGGCAAGTCGTAAGGCGATGTGCGCCGAATCGCTGCGGCACACATCAATTGATCCCGGAAAGCGCTAGCGCTTTCCCGGAAAATCCGTCTGGCCCTGACCGCCGCCGCGCGGACCGTCGGTGTCACGACCGCCGCGCGGATTGTCACGGCCGCTGCCGGGGATATTGCGGATGATATCGCCGGGGGAAATCTGCGGGGTCGGGCGCTCGCGCTCGACGCAGGTCTTTCCCCTCGCCACCATATTCGCCGGGCATTCGCAGATGCCGCGGCGATTGAGTTTCGCCGGCGCATTGCAGGTGGGCTGCTCCACGCATGTTCGCCCCTTCTGCACCTGCCCGGGCCTGCAGACGCAGACGGTGCCGGCGGCATTCGGAAGGAGCGGCGACCGGCATTGCAGCGGCGGCACGCACCGCTTGCCCTGCTGCACCAATCCTTGCGGACAGACGCACACGCCCGCAACCGGGCCCGGAATCATCGGAAGCGCGCAGGCTTCCTGCTTCACGCATTCCTTGCCGTTCAGCACGGTGCCTTGGGGGCAAATGCACTGACCGGGGACGGCGCCGGGCGCCATCGGCGGCGGACAGTCGACGCGCGGCGGCTTGGTCACCGTCACGCAGGATTTGTCGTTCGACGGATTGACGTCGCTCAATCCCGAACCGGGCTTGAGTCCGACCATCGCGCAATTCGTGAACGGCGGGAATGGCGCCGAGCCCATGGCGGTTGCGACGATGTCGATGGTGCCGAGCGACTGGTTGGGAGCGGTTGGACCGGCACCGGCATAGGTACAGGTTATCGTGCTCCCCGCGGCAGCCGGCAAGGTCGCGCAAGTCCAGTTGGTGCCCGTCGCGCTGTTGAATGTCATTCCGGCCGGAACGACATCCGTCACGGTGATCACGTTGGCTCCACTGAACGGCGTACCCACGCTGGTGACCGCCAGGTGGAAGGCATAGCCATTGACCTGCGGAACCGGACTCGTACCCCCGGTCTTGACGACCGCAAGATCGATCTTCAGGTCGTTCGGCGTCTTGCATTCCGGCATCACGATCTTGATTTCACCGGCACAGCACTGATCGGTGCCCGGCGCGCTGCCGCCGCCGACCTTGGTCTCGTTGGCTGTCAGCACGACGGTTTGACCCGGCGTTGCGCCGGATATCGTCCAGGTGGTTGTCGCAGCCCAGGGCTGCTGTGGCGGCGCCACCGTGACGCCGGGCGTCTGCGATGTCAGCGTGATGTCGCTTCCGGAGAAGCCCGCTCCGCTCAGCGTCACCGTATAGGTGCCGTCGGGATTGCACTTCACAACCACCTTCATGTCCTTGAGGCAGCCGGTAACTTCCGGGGGCTTCGGCTTTTCCGGACACGCGGCCGGATTCATGCACATATTGTCGTATCCGACTTCCTCCGACGGACTGTTGGTGAAGTCGACTGGAAGCATGACCATGGTGACGTTCTGGATGATGGTGTTCCAGTTTGCGTTGTATCCGCCGCCGGTCGGGGCGATCTGCCATCCTCCCGAACCGCCGGCCGGCAAATTCTCGCCGTTCTGAATCAACTGGATCGGCGCGCATATCTGCTGTCGCCACGGATCGGCTGACGTCACCGTGAAATTGGCCACGAAAACGGCCCGCAGCCCTCCGCTCCAGATCGAGAAGCTCGGCGTGATCGGCCCGGGCGGGCTCCCGGAGACGAAGACCTTGAAGTCGAAGCAGAACTGGCCGCAGCCACCCATCTTCTTGACCCAGTCGCCAAGATATTTCTGGTTGGTGGAGCAGGCCGCCGATGCGCCCGAGGTGTCGCGCAGGTGCAGATGGTAATCCCCGGCGCCTCCGATACTTCCGACGTCGGTGGTTGTAATGACGATGTTGGGCGCGCCGGCGCAGGCGCCCCAGCCTTCGGTGGAGCTGGCTTCAAAACGGGTGCAGAGCGGTCCCGATTGTGCGTAGGCCGGGCCGGCGTCAGCAAGGACACCGAGTACAACGCCGATTGATAACGCCGCGCCGACGATGATCCTGCGCAGCATGACATGCTCCATGAAAGAGGCTCCTGGCTGGCGGGGATTCGTCATCTGCGGATCCCGCAGGCCTGGCGCGGGATCGTCACCGTCACCTTGGTGCGGCAGCAATCGTAGGGCTTGCCGCTGGCAGCTGCCGTCGCGTCGAACGCGCAGATCTCGATCACCGCGGTCGATCCCGGCGCTCCGGTCAACGGGATATTCGCTGGGTTCAACGGAATCGGTCCGCCGGGAACGCTGACGCCCGGTGTCAGCGAGGTGGCGCTGACGGTATTGATCCAGCCCGGCCCACTGACCGTCAATTTGTAGACCCAGTGACCGGTCTTGGGATCGCACTCGAACGTTCCGGTACTTGCAAAGCAGGCCTTCGGCGGAGGAGGAGGAGGCGGCGACGGCGGCGGACCGCCGCCGCCTCCGGTCTGCTGGCCGCTGACGTAGGACGTATTTCCGGCAACCGAACCGGCGCAAGGCGCCACGAGAATCCGCACGCTGCCGATATGGCCGCTGGCGCGCGGATCGTCGAACCTGTCGTCATAGTCGACGAAGTAGCTGATCGCCGGCGGCTCATCGGCGCGGCGCACCATGTCCGGCGGGCTGCCTTGCAGCCCGTTCACCAGCAGCGGTCCGCCGGGTTCGAGCTGGCTGCGCAGCGCCGGGTTGTTGCGGAGATTTTGCCCGGTGGTCCACAGCGAAGCTTCGCACGACGCCGTGTCAAGCGAGCCATCCTGGCGATAGCCGTAACCGAGCGCGACGCCGCCATTGGTGTTGCGATAAGTACCGGCGAAGCCGACGGGGTATTCCTCCGGCATCGGCTTCCAGAGCCCCGGCGACGGCGGATCGCTGGCATCCTTCAGCCAGTAGCGCAGCACGCGCGGCTCGCCTGGTTTGGCGAATGCGGAGTAGTCATGGCTGGCGGCGATCGGCGCGCGCTGCGCCAGTATCATGGCGCCCCTTTGCGCGAAGGCGATGTCGGACACCGGATACGGGCCGGGCTGCGTAGCAACTTCAACCTCAAGGCGCGCATCGGGCGCCAGACTGCCGTCCTGTGCGATTCCGACCGACCAGATTTGCGGTCCTTCCGGGGCACCATTCCTGACCGAGTAGAACAGCCGCCCGGCCTGGACCGCGAGACCCCACACCCGGCGTTCGGGCGGGGCGAACCCCCAACTGTCCGGATTCTCCGCGTTGAATTTGTTGTTACCGATGTTGGGCCGGTTGGCGGGATTGAATGGCATCGGCGGCAGATTGGCTGCGCCACGACCGGTCACGCCGTGGTCATAGGGAACTCCGGGTTCGGTGCCATCGACGACGGCGAAGCGATGGATCATTCCGGTGTAGAGGTCTGACACGAACAGCTGCTTGTGCGCGGCATCGTAGGCGAGGTTGCCCAGCGCCGGGCCTGGGTTGGGCACGCCGTCAAGCATGACCTTGGCGAACAGGGTTACGACGCGGGTAGTGCCATCGACCCTATAGATGCTGCCGGGATCGCCCTGCAGGTCGAGCCCGAACTGTCCCTTCATCCATCCGGTGCCGGGGCCGCCGACCTTCCTGCGCTCAGGCAGGCCGTCCGCGCCGCGGCCAACCAGGTGAAGGCCGAACGCCGAGGTGGCGGCGAGGTAGATGTTGGGCGTTGGCTGGTCGTCGAGTGCCACGCCGAACAGCTGACCGGCGTCCTTCGCGAACACGTCGAAGGTCTTGGGCGCCTGGAACAATCGCCCGTCCCAGGCATATCCGGGCCGGCCGATGCTCACGATGCGGGCGGACGGGCCATCCGGATTGATGAAGGTCAGATCGATGATGGATTTGTTGGGGGGGCGCGGCTTGTTCGGATCGGGAGCGATGGTTTCCGAAAATCCGGTGACGACCGCATCTCCCACCGCCAGGATCGGCGGGCGGTTGGATTGCTGGGCATCGGCGCGGCCTGGAAGCAATTGACAGAACAGCAACAGCGGCAAGAGCCGCGAAATGGATCTGAACAAAATTCGCCTCCTGTGGCCCGGCGCATGCCGGGCGGGACAAAACATTCAGTCGAGTTTTCGAGAGGCCAGTCGGCGAGGAGTTATGCGAACTCGCGTGATTGCACGGTCATTATGCTTCTAAGTAACGCCAAGAAGGATGGTCTTGTTGCCGTATAGACGCAGGCTATCGGAATTAGGTTCGATCTAACAGCCATATTAATTCAAGACAGGTCAACTGGCCTGCCGCGACCCGTGTCAGCTCCTCTTCGCATAGAGCAGCGGCACCGCGGAATCCACCATCACCTCGACCAGGCTGACGCCGTCATGCGCCAGACCGCGCTGCAGCGCGGGCGCCAATTCGGCCGACGTGCTGACCCGCATTGCGTCGCAGCCCATGCCTTCCGCCATCTTCACAAAATCGATGCCGGGCAGATCGAGGCCGGGGACGTTGCGCACCTGCATCACCTGGCTGAACGAGCGCATCGCGCCGTAGCCTAGGTTGTTGATGACCACGATGGTCAGCGGCAGCTTGCGCTGCGCCGCGGTCCACAGCGCCTGGATCGAATACATCGCCGAGCCGTCGCCGATCAGGCAGACGGTCCGGCAACCGGGGCGGCCGAGCGCCATGCCGACCGCGGCCGGCAGGCCATGGCCGAGGCCGCCGCTCGCCATGGTGTAAAAACTGTCCTGGCCGCGCATCGGCATGAATTTGTGCATCGCCGGACGGTGCGACGGGGCTTCCTCGACCAGCACGGCGTCATCGGGCATGGCTGACGAGAGTGCATGCAGCAGATATTCGACCGGGATCGGATCGCCGGCCTGGGGTGGAGGCGGCAAGACACGGCCGGCCGGTGTCGTGCGCCTGGTCTCGGGCAGTAGTTCCAGCAGCATCGCCAGCGCCGGCTTCATGGTCGCGATGATGCTGGTGCCCAGCGGCGATACCGCAGCCGCATCGGCATCGTCGGTGATTTGGAAGATCGTGGTGGCGCCGTCGAAGATCGAGGCGTGGCCCTCGACATGAAAGGTAAAGACCGGCGCGCCGATCACGACCACCAGATCATGATCGCGCAGCGCGTCGGACAACTGACCCGGCGAGGCATGCAGGAATCCTGCGAATTGCGGATGCCGTTCCGGGAAACTGCAGCGCGCCGAAAACGGACTGACCCAGACCGACGCCCTGGTCTTCTCCGCGACCCGCACCATCAGGTCGACGGCTTCGGCGCGATCGGCGCCGGGACCGACCACGAGGGCAGGGCGCTTGCTGGCCGAGAGCGCGGCGGCGAGCGCCTGCATCGCGCCGGTGTCCGGCCCGAGTTCACGGCTGACGATGCGGGGCTCGACCGCCTGGGTCTGGTGAGTCCAGTCGTCGATCGGCACCGAGACAAAGGTCGGGCCGCAGGGCGGCTGCATCGCCACGTAATAGGCGCGCGCGATCGCGGCGGGGACATCCTCGGCCCGCGCCGGTTCGACCGAGAATTTGACGTAAGGCCGCGGAAATTCCGAAGCGCGCTCGGCGTAGAGGAATGCCTGCAGCGGCAGAATGCTGCGCGCCTGCTGGCCCGCGGTAATCACCAGCGGCGTCTGGTTACGGTGCGCGGTGTAGATATTGCCGAGCGCGTTGCCGACGCCGGCGGCGGAATGCAGATTGACAAAACCGGCGTTGCGGGTGGCTTGCGCATAGCCGTCGGCCATGCCGATGACGGAGGCTTCCTGCAAGCCCAGCACGTAGTCGATATCGTCAGGCCAGTCGGCGAGAAACGGCAATTCGGTCGAGCCGGGATTGCCGAACACCTTCTTGATGCCGAATGATCGCAGCAGGTCGAGCGTGGCGTGCTTGACGGTGAGTGATGCTGACGTGGTTTTGGTTGGCTTACGGGACAATGTTATGGTCTCATAAGGATCAATTCGTCATTCCGGGGCGATGCAAAGCATCGAACCCGGAATCTCGAGATTCCGGGTCTGGTGCTAGCGCACCATCCCGGAATGACGTCCTCGAGCCTCACCACGTCGCCGTCCCCTTCATGGTCGGCTGACCCGCCGAATTCGCAGTCCACAGCTCCATGCCGGCGGCGGTGTCGTTGGCGTTGATCGAGAACTCGCTGCCCTCGAACAGCGGCTGCACCCCGCGATAGCTGAATTTCTTCGGCGCGGTGCCGCCATGCAGCTTGGCCGCGAGTTCGACAATAAAGGCCGCCTGCAGCGGGCCGTGGAAAACGAGGCCCGGATAGCCCTCGACCTTGGTGACGTAGTCGCGATCGTAGTGAATGCGATGGCCATTGAAGGTCAGCGCCGAATAGCGAAACAGCAGCACGGGGTCGGCCATGTGGCTTTCGCGGTGTTTTGCGACCGGGGGCGGCGGCGCCTTGGCGGGCGCGGCTGGCGGCGCGGTCGACATGTCCCGATAGACGATATCTTGCCGTTCGCGGATCGCGGTGCCGCGCGGCGTCGTGATCAGGTGCTCGACCGAGACAAAACACAGCACGCCGGTGCTGCCGGTCTTCATCGTCACATCGGAGATGCGCGAGGTCCGCTTCGCTTCGTCGCCGACACGCAGCGGCTCGAAAAATTCCAGCTCGCCGCCGGCCCACATCCGGCGCGGCAACGGCACCGGCGGCAGGAAGCCGCCACGCGTCGGGTGACCATCCTGGCTCAGCTCCGACATCGGAAACACCGGCTGCGCCAGGCACCAATGCACGGTCCACGGTGCGGCATCGCCCGGCTTCGGCTCGCCGATCTCCTGGAACAGGGTGGCGCGCAGGCCTTTTACGAGTTGCGCCGTGACGATGTCGGAGGCTTCCGTGGTTTTTCCGATCCACCCACGCAAATGCTCGAGGTCGAGTTTTTCGGTCATGACGATTTGGTCCGGACTTGAGGAGTTTTGACGGCCGAGGGGCGGTCGCCGATGCCGGGCACGGCGCCGTAGTGACGCGGCTCACCCACGAAGATCGCGGCGGGCGCGGCATAGGTCACTTTTCCCTTCGGCGTATCGACCTCGATGCGCCGCAGATGCGGATGGACGGCGAGATCGGCCATGGTGTTGACCTCGGCAAACGCAATGTCGGCATCCGCGAGCCGCTTCAAGAGATCGATGCGGCGCATGGTCGCAAAACTGTCGCCGACCGCCTTGTCGGTGAGTTCGCGGTTGCGCACGCGCTCGACCATGCTGGCGAAGCGGGGATCGCCGGGCAGGTTGGGCTGATCAAGCACGTCGGCGCAGAGTTTCTTCCATTCGCGTTCGCTCTGGATCGAGATCAGGATTCCCTTGCCGTCCTTCGACTGGAAAACCCCGTAGGGAGCGATCGAGGGATGGGCCAGCGCCATCCGCTTCGGCGAATTGCCCGCTTCCGAATTGAGCAGCGGCACCGCCAGCCAGTCGGCCATCACGTCGAACATCGAGATCCGGATGTCGGCGCCCCTGCCGGTGCGGCCGCGCGCGATCAGGGCCTCGAGGATGGAGGCATGCGCGGTGGCGCCGGTGGCGATATCGACGACGGAAATGCCGACCCGCGAAGGCCCCTCCGGTCCGCCGGTGATCGACGCCAGCCCGCTCTCGGCCTGGATCAGGAGATCATAGGCCTTGCGATCGGCGTAGGGGCCGTCGTCGCCATAGCCGGAGATGGTGCAGCAGATCAGCTTCGGATAGTCTTTTCGCAAGCGCTCCAGCGAGAAGCCCAGCTTGTCCATCGATCCCGGCTTGAGGTTTTGCAACAACACGTCCGCGCCGGCGATCAGGTCTTCGAGGCTTTGCCGGCCGTCCCTGGTGGCGAGATCGATCACCACCGAATCCTTGCCGCGGTTGAGCCAGACGAAGTAGCTGCTCTGGCCCTTCGCCGCGGCATCGTAGCCGCGGGCGAAATCGCCCTCCGGCCGCTCCACCTTGATGACATGGGCGCCGGCGTCCGCCAGCCTTGAACTGCAGAACGGGGCGGCGACCGCCTGTTCGACGGCAATGACGGTCAATCCCTCGAGCGGCAGCATGTTTGATGTTCTCAGTAGGAGCGGGGCATGCCGAGCACGTGTTCGGCGACGTAGGACAGAATGAGATTGGTCGAGATCGGCGCCACCTGATAGAGGCGGGTTTCGCGGAACTTGCGTTCGACGTCGTATTCCTCGGCAAAGCCGAAGCCGCCATGGGTCTGCACGCAGGCATTCGCCGCTTCCCAGGATGCGTCGGCCGCCAGCATCTTGGCGATATTGGCCTCGGCGCCGCAATCGAGCCCGGCCTCATATTTGCGGGTGGCTTCCCGCACCATCAGCTCGGCGGCGCGCATCGCTGCGTAAGCCTTGGCGATCGGAAACTGGACGCCCTGGTTCTGGCCGATCGGGCGGCCGAACACGACGCGTTCCCTGGCGTAGGCGGTGGCCTTGGCGATGAACCACTTGGCGTCGCCGATGCATTCGGACGCGATCAGGATGCGCTCGGCGTTCATGCCGGACAGGATGTAGCGAAAGCCCTTGCCTTCCTCGCCGATCAGGTTTTCCGCCGGCACCCGCATGTCGGTGAAGAACACCTCGGTCGTGGCGTGGTTCATCATGGTGCGGATCGGGCTGATGGTGAGCCCGTTGCCCTTCGCCGCCTTCATGTCGACGATGAACACCGACAGCCCGTCGGTACGCTTCTTGGCTTCGTCCTTCGGCGTGGTGCGCGCCAGGAGGATCATCAGATCGGAATATTCGGCGCGGCTGGTCCAGATCTTCTGGCCGTTGACGATATAGTCGCCATTGCCGTCGCGCTTCGCAAAGGTCTTCAGCGAGGAGGTGTCGGTGCCGCTGGTCGGCTCGGTGACGCCGAAAGCCTGCAGCCGCAGTTCGCCGGTGGCGACCTTCGGCAGCCATTTGGCCTTCTGCCCGTCGCTGCCGTGTCGCAGCAGGGTGCCCATGGTGTACATCTGGGCATGGCAGCCGCCGCCGTTGCAGCCGGCGCGCTGGATTTCCTCGAGGATGGCGGCCGCGGCCGACAGCTTCAGCCCGGCGCCGCCATATTCCTCGGGGATCAATACCGAGAGATAGCCGGCTTCGGTCAGCGCATCGACGAAGGCGGAGGGATAGGCCATCTCGCGGTCGAGCTTGCGCCAGTATTCGCCGGGGAACTGGGCGCAAAGCTTGGCAACGGCGTCACGGATATCGGCAAAGTCGTCGTGTGGTTCGGTTGCGGTCATCTGGACTCGGCTGGCAGATCGAGGGCGCGTAGCAGCCCGCGGCGCGGTTAAAACCCTTTGCCGTGGATAGGCTGGTCCAAGCCGGCGATCAAGGCCGGTCTGCTCATGCAGGTATGCGTACCGGCAGCGACTCGATGCCCCTGACGAAGCTGGAATAGACCCGCTTCGGCTCGCCGACCACCTCGATCCTGTCGAAACGCTTCAGCATCTCCTGCCACACGATCTTGAGCTGCAGCTCGGCCAGCCGCATACCGACGCAGCGGTGGATCCCGAAGCCGAACGACAGATGGGTGCGGGGCCGGGCGCGATCGATGATGAAGTCGTTGGGACTGTCGATGCCCTCTTCGTCGCGGTTGCCGGAGACGTACCACATCACGACGCGGTCGCCCTTCCTGATCTGCTTGCCGCCGATCTCGGTATCGACCAGCGCGGTGCGCCGCATATGCGCCAGCGGCGTCTGCCAGCGGATCACCTCCGGCACCATGCTGTCGATCAGCGCCGGGTTGTCGCGCAGTTTCTGGTACTGGTCGGGATGTTCGTTGAGGGCCAGCACCGAGCCGCTCATGGTGTTGCGGGTGGTGTCGTTGCCGCCGACGATCAGCAGGATGATGTTGCCCATCAGATTGTCGGGGTCCATATGCCGGGTGGCGTCGCTGTGCGCCATCATCGAGAGCAGGTCGTTGCGCGGCTCGGAGTTGACGCGGTCGTTCCATAGATTGGCGAAGTACGCCCGGCATTCGTCCATTTCCTGGCGGCGCTGCTCCGGCGAATTGACGACACCGCTCTTGGGCAAGGCCGTCGCGACATCCGACCAGCGCGTCAGCTTGCGACGTTCCTCGAACGGGAAATCGAACAGGGTTGCCAGCATCTGCGTCGTCAGCTCGATCGAGACCCGCTCGACGAAATTGAAGGTCTCGTTGCGCGGCAGATTGTCCAGCACCTTGATGCTGCGCTCGCGGATCAGCTTTGCGAGTTCGTCGAGATGGGTCGGCGTGAACATCGGCGACACGGTCTTGCGTTGCGCCGAATGCTTTGGCTGGTCCATCGCGATGAAGCTCGGCCAGTCATAGCCGACCGGCGCGTCGCGGATGTTGATGCCGCCGATTGCCGCGTCGGACGAGAAAATGCCGTGGTTGGTATCGACATGCATGATGTCGTTGTACTTGGTGACCGACCAATAGGGCTCGATCGGCGCGTTGGTGCAGTAATGCACCGGCTCTTCCTTGCGCAGCCGCTCGAAGAAGGGCCACAGCGTATCGTTCTGGAACAACCGTGGCGCGCCCGGGTGAAAATCCTTCAGGGGCGTGGAATAGGCTTCTTCGCGCGCCAGGCGCTGAAGTTCGGCCTTGTCGGCTCTCACGGCGGTCTGGATGTTCATTGTTGATCGATCCCGAATATGGTTTCAGCCGGTGATGCGCACCGGCAGGGTTTCGTAGCCCTTGACGAAGCTGGAATACACCCGCTTGGGCTCGCCGACCACCTCAAGATTGTCGAAGCGCTTGAGGATTTCCTCCCAGATGATCTTCAACTGAAGCTCGGCCAGCCGGATCCCGACGCAGCGGTGAATCCCGAAACCGAAGGAGATGTGGGTGCGCGGCCGCGCCCGGTCGATGATGAATTCGTAGGGGCGATCGATCACCTCGTCGTCGCGGTTGCCCGAGACGTACCACATCACGACCTTGTCACCCTTCCTGAACTGCTTGCCGCGGAACTCGATGTCTTCGAGCGCGGTCCGGCGCATATGCGCCAGCGGCGTCTGCCAGCGGATCACCTCCGGCACGAAGCTGTCGATCAGTTCGGGATTGGCGCGCAGCCTCCTGTACTGGTCCGGGTTCTTGTTCAGCGCATAGATGCTGCCCGACAGGGTGTTGCGGGTGGTGTCGTTGCCGCCGACGATAAGCAGGATCAGGTTGCCGAGGAAATTCTTCGGGTCCATGTCGCGCGTGGCGTCGCTGTGCGCCATCATCGATAACAGGTCGCTCTTCGGCGGCTGGTTGATGCGCTCCTTCCAGAGTTTTGCAAAATACGTCGCGCATTCCAGCAGTTCGACCTGCCGGTCTTCTTCGGTCGCGACCAGGCCGTCCGGACCGGGAAGCGTGGTGGCGACGTCCGACCAGCGCGTCAGCTTGCGGCGGTCCTCCCAGGGGAAGTCGAACAGCACGGCGAGCATCTGCGTCGTCAGTTCGATCGAGACCTTGTCGACCCAGTCGAACACCTCGTTTTTCGGGAGGTCGTCGAGGCATTCGGCGGAGCGCTTGCGGATGTTGATCGCGAGCTGATCGAGATGCGTCGGCGTGAACATCGGCGCCACGGTCTTGCGCTGGCCGCTATGGGTCGGCTGGTCCATCGCGATGAAGCTTTCGCGACGCAGGTCGGGGGCGACGTCGCGGATGGTGATGCCGCCGAGCGAAGCCGCCGACGAGAACGCCAAATGATTGGTCTCGATGTCCATGATGTCGTTGTATTTGGTCACCGACCAGTACGGCCCGAACATGCTGTCCTTGCAGTAATGCACCGGGGCTTCCTTGCGCAGCCGGTCGAAATAGGGCCAGAAGGAATCGGTCTTGAACAGTTCGGGCTGGCTGACGTCGATATCGTCAAGCGGAATGGACCAGGCCTTGTCGGAAGCAGCCTTCTGATGGGAATCCCCGGCGAGATCGATCGTTCCGTGCATGGTCGGCTCCCTGATATTCCGCGCGGTTTACGTCCGGCGGGGTTATTTGAGCAAATTACATCCCGTTGCGCGGGCCAGAGCAAGGGCGAGTTTGGCCGATCTGGCCGCACCAAAGCGCCGACCCGGCCCGGCCCCCTTCGCAGCACTTTCGGCCCGTGACAAGCTCCCACGCAAAGAATAAGGCTGTGCACAACAAGCCGCTATTCAGCTGGAGGCCGCCGGACCATGATCCCCAACGCGCATCGGATGTTCAACTTCGATCTTGGCGAAACCGCGGACGCCATACGTGAAACGGTGCAGCAATTCTCGGCCAACGAGATCGCGCCGCGGGCCGCCGACATCGACAAGAGCAATCAATTCCCCCGCGACCTCTGGCCGAAGATCGGTGCGCTCGGCCTGCACGGGATTACCGTCGAGGAGGAATACGGCGGAACAGGGCTCGGTTATCTCGAGCACTGCATCGCGGTCGAGGAAATCTCGCGTGCGTCGGCGGCGGTCGGCCTGTCCTACGGCGCGCATTCGAACCTCTGCGTCAACCAGATCCGCCGCAACGGCAATGAGGCGCAGAAGCGGAAATATCTCCCAAAACTGATCTCGGGCGAACATGTCGGCTCATTGGCGATGTCGGAGCCCAACGCCGGCTCCGACGTGGTGTCGATGGCGACGCGCGCCGAGAAGAAGGGCGATCGCTTCGTCATTAACGGCAGCAAGATGTGGATCACCAACGGTCCGGTCGCCGATACGCTGGTGGTCTATGCCAAGACCGATGCCGCAGCGGGCTCGCGCGGCATCACCGCCTTCATCATCGAAAAGGGCATGAAGGGATTTTCCACCGCACAGAAGCTCGACAAGCTCGGCATGCGGGGTTCCGATACCTGCGAACTGGTGTTCGACGATTGCGAGGTGCCGGAAGAGAACGTGCTGAGCGAGGTCGGCCGCGGCGTCAACGTGCTGATGTCCGGCCTCGATTACGAGCGCGCGGTGCTGGCGGCGGGCCCGATCGGCATCATGCAGGCCTGCATGGACGTGGTGCTGCCCTATGTCCACGAGCGCAAGCAGTTCGGCCAGCCGATCGGCACCTTCCAGCTGGTGCAGGGCAAGATCGCCGACATGTACACGACGATGAACGCCTCGCGCGCCTATGTCTACGCGGTGGCAAAAGCCTGCGACCGCGGCGAGACCACGCGCGAGGATGCCGCCGGCGCGATCCTCTACGCTGCGGAAAAGGCGACGCAATGCGCGCTCGACGCCATCCAGCTGCTCGGCGGCAACGGCTATATCAACGACTATCCGACCGGGCGGCTGTTGCGCGACGCCAAGCTCTACGAGATCGGCGCCGGCACCAGCGAAATCCGCCGCATGCTGATCGGGCGGGAGTTGTTCGAGAAGTCGGCGTAACGGACCGCGGTCCGCGGCTGCTGGATACCCGCGTTCGCGGGGTATGGCGGTTCGGTGCGGAGAGTAGCCTGGAACGTCATTCCGCCAGATTATTCACCTTGCTCACCCATGTCCGCACGTCGGCGAGCACCGCGGGCAGCGCCACCTTGACCTCCGCGACCGTCATGCCGGCCTTGATGCGCGGGTCGTAGAGCAGGTTGAGGATGTACTGGTCGTAGATGTCGAAGAATCCCATCGACACATTGTCGTTGAACATGGTCCAGGGCACGGTCAGGGTATCGTTGATCGGTCCGAGCGACTGCAGCAGTTCCTCATAGGCGCAGTCGAAGAAGGTGAAGTCGCCGTTGTCGACGGTAAGGATCACGTCGGAGCGCTCGATCTCGAATTTCTCGTTCTTGCGAAAGCCGGACAGGCATTGCGGATCGAGCGAGCCGCGGATCTCGCGGGCCCGCTGGTGGCCATAGAATGTCGAGATGGTCCGATTGAGATCGCGGTCGCGCACCAGTTTGACCAGGACGTTGGCGTCGTCGCCGGTCCCGGCCATGGCGATATCCAGGTGCTGAACCCGTTTGGCGATGTCGGCGACGATCTTCGCCACCTGCGCCTTGCGGTCGGTCCGGTTGCCGTCGGCGAACACCCGCACCGGCGTCTGGTATTTCCGGATGCGGTCGACCCGTCCGGCGAGATGATATTCGGCGCCGAACGCGGTCTTGAGGAAGCCGTCGATGATCTCGCTGTCGGTGAAGGTCTTCTTTTCCGCGCGCTGGCGCGATGCGATTGCCGGAATTTTGGCTATCGCAAACGCCGGCCACACCACGGCGTCGCAGATGACCGCAGCCAAAGCGATCGCGAACAACTTCCGATGAAGAGCTCGGTTCATTGCACAACGCTGCCGCAATCGGCGCGTGCACGCAAGGTGTGATCGCGCCTACGTGGTAGTCCAGCGGCGAGGTTTCCGCCGCCGAAGCGCCTAGTTCTTCACGACCACCGGGGTGCCGACCGAAACGCGGCCATAGAGGTCGGTCACGTCGTCATTGGTCATGCGGAAGCAGCCGGAGGACACCGCCTGGCCGATTGTTTCCGGCTCGTTCGAACCGTGGATGCGATAGAGCGTCGAGCCCAGATACATCGCCCGCGCGCCCAGCGGATTGTCGACGCCGCCGACCATGTGGCGCGGCAGATCGGGGCGCCGCGCCAGCATCTGCGAGGGCGGCGTCCAGCTCGGCCATTCCTTTTTTGCCGTGATGCGGTGAGTGCCCGACCAGCGGAAGCCGTCGCGGCCGACGCCGATGCCGTAGCGCAGCGCCTGGCCATTGGCCATCACGAGGTAAAGCCGCCGTTCGGCGGTATTGATGTAGATGGTGCCGGGCGCGTATTGGCCCGAAAAGCTGACGGTCTGCCGTGAAATCGGGCTGGAGCCGCCCAAGTTGAAATTGGGCCCGCCGCCCATGATATCGCGCATGTCGAAGAGGCCCTGGGCCCGGGCATGGCCGGTCCCGGCCAGCAAACTCACCGCCACAAACAGCAAAGCAAAAGCCCGGATCATTCTCTGTCCTCGCGAGAAATCAAATTCACCACGAGACAGGCCACAACTCGGGCGATTTCGCAAGCAACGAGCCCGTGAGCGCCTGATTTTCGAAGATTGCCGTTACCGAAATAACACCGCGGCGTCAGGCGATGGCAGCAATGCCCGCGAACCCTTTGACGAAACGCTCTGGGAATGATTGATCTTCAAGGAGATATTTCAACGAACGAAGCCAACGGGAGCAGAACGAATGAACGGTGCGGAAAGCCTGGTACGGACGTTGGTCGCGGGAGGCGTGGACGTCTGTTTCGCCAATCCTGGCACCTCGGAGATGCATTTTGTAGCGGCCCTCGACCGGGTCGAGGGCATGCGCTGCGTGCTAGGCCTGTTCGAGGGCGTGGTGACGGGCGCGGCCGACGGCTATTTCCGCATGAAGGGCTCGCCGGCCTCGACGCTGCTGCATCTCGGGCCCGGCCTCGCCAACGGCCTCGCCAATCTGCACAACGCCAAGAAGGCCAATTCCGGTGTCGTCAACATCGTCGGCCAGCATGCGACCTACCACATCGAATACAATGCGCCGCTGACATCGGATATCGAAGGCTTGGCGCGGCCGATGTCGTCCTGGGTGCGAACTTCGCCGGACGCCAAATCGGTCGCCCGTGACGGCGCCGCCGCCATTGCCGCCGCCAAAGGCGCGCCGCCGCAGATCGCAACCTTGATCCTGCCCGCCGACACCGCGTGGAACGAGGCCGACGGCGTGGCGCAGGTGCCGGTGGAGTCGCAGCGCCAGAGCTACTCTTCGCAGGCCGTCGACCACGCGGCCAAGGTGCTGCGCGGCGGCGAACAGACGTTGCTGTTGATCACGGGCAGTGCGGTGACGGAGCAGGGACTGGCGCTGGCGGCGCAAATCGCGGGCAAGACCGGATGCAAGGTGATGGGTCCGCTGGCCAGTCCCAGGATGGCGCGCGGTCGCGGGCGGTTTTCGATCGAGCGGGTGCCTTACGTGATCGAACAGGCGCAAGCGGCGCTGAAAGGTTTTCGCCACATCGTGCTGGTCGAAGCCAACGATCCCGTGGCATTCTTCGCCTATCCGAACAAGCCCAGCCTGCTGAAGCCCGAGGGTTGCGAGGTCCATCGCATGACCTCCAGCGGAGAGAACTCGGTGGCGGCGCTGGAGGCACTGGCCTCGGCGCTCGGCGCTCGGCCGGCGGATGTGAAGCCGCAGGCCGTGGTCGATCTCGTCAAGCCGACCGGTGCCTTGAACCATGCGTCGATCGCCCAGGCGATCGCGATGGCGGTGCCGGAAAACGCCATCCTGGTCGACGAATCCGTCACGACCGGGCGTGGATTCTTTCCGCTGACGGCGGGCGCCGCCCAGCACGACTGGATCCAGAATCTGGGCGGCTCTATCGGATATTCGACGCCGGTGGCGACCGGGGCCGCGGTGGCCTGCCCGGACCGCAAGGTGATCTGCATGGTCGGTGACGGCAGCGCGATGTACACGCTGCAATCGCTGTGGACCCAGGCCCGCGAGGGTCTCAATGTTCTCACCATCGTGTTCGCCAACCGGATCTATCAGATCCTGCGCGGCGAGTTCGACGGCGTCGGCGCCGGCGAGCCGGGCCAGCGCGCCCTGGACATGCTGAAGATCGATCGCCCCACGCTCGACTGGGTCGCGCTCGCCAAGGGCATGGGCGTTCCCGGCCGCGCCGTCACCACGGCCGACGAGTTCAACAAGGCTTTGGCGGAAGGCATCGCCGAGCAGGGACCGCGGCTGATCGAAGTGCAAATGTAGAGGGCAGCCTTCAAAATCGGTAGGCCAGGATGTTTCTGACGGAGACAAGATGCAGACCGATTTGAACAAGGTTGTAACGGCGCTGCAGGAATTTTACGCGCGCGAGACCTTCCTGTTCGGGAAGGATCTCGGCGAGCGTACCCTGACGCACCGGTTGGCAGTGTACCTCGAAAAGCAGTTTTCGGGATGGGAGGTCGATTGCGATTACAACCGGCTCGGCGAACGAAGGCTGCGGCTGCCGCATGGAACGATCGTCTCGACCGACGATGAACTCGGAAAATCGGTATATCCCGATATCGTCGTGCACCAGCGCGAGATACCCAACAACCTGCTCGCGATCGAAGTGCGCAAGACGTCCAATCATCAGCCGCCGGAACACGACCGGCACAAGCTGCAGGCGCTGACCGATCCGCATCTGTGGTTCGCCTACGGGATCGGGGTCTATCTCGTGCTGGGCAAGAAGAGTGTGGTCGCGGATGTCTATGTCGGCGGCGTGATCAATCAGGCGCAGTCCGTGTGGCTGGCCGGACGGCTGCAGGACGTGGGGTTGGGCGTGTGAGCGGAGCGATTGCTAGGAAGAGCTAGCGGTGTTTTCCCGGCGCCGTGCTCGTAAATGTTCCCGCACTTCCATGGTCAATCAGCGCTGCGGGTCGCTGCAACGAACGAACCGCGCCAAGGCGTCCTTGCCCCCCGAGGCGT
>JAYSPJ010000132.1:0-4158 GCA_043722155.1 Bradyrhizobium sp. | reverse complement strand
CTGCCCGATCTCGTGGGTGACTTTCTTTCTGGGCTTGTCGTCGTCTTCGATGGCCATGCGTTCTAACCCCGTGCTCGACATTCAGGGAGGCGGTTGCCAGCCGGAGCGCGGCTGGCTAATCAGGTGCCTCTTCAGATTTCCCGCCTCCTGCAAGGAAAAACCATGGAAAAGCTGCCCGCGCAAATGACCGTCGTCGGAATCAGCAAGCCCGGCGGCCCCGAGGTGCTGTTGCCCGAGACCCGCGCGGTCCCGGTGCCCGGTCCGGGCGAAATCCTGGTCAAGGTGTCGGCCGCGGGCGTCAACCGTCCCGACGTCGCGCAGCGCTCCGGCGCCTATCCGCCGCCGCCCGGCGCCAGCGATCTGCCCGGCCTTGAAATTGCCGGCGAGGTCGTCGCGATCGGCGCAGGCGCGAGCAAGCACAGGATCGGCGACAAGGTGATGTCGCTGGTGGCCGGCGGCGGCTACGCGCAATATTGCATCGCGCAGGACGCCCAGGCGATGGCGGTGCCATCAGCGCTATCGATGCAGGAAGCCGGCGCCATTCCGGAAACCCTGATGACGGTGTGGCACAATGTGTTCGAGCGCGGCGCGCTGAAGCCAGGCGAGACGCTGCTGATCCACGGCGGCTCGTCCGGCATCGGCACCATGGCGATCCAGCTCGCCAAGGCCTTCGGCTCGAAAGTGATCGTCACCGTAGGATCGAAGGACAAGGCCGATGCCTGCATAAAACTCGGCGCCGACAAGGCGATCAACTACAGGACCGAAGACTTCGTCGAGGCCGTCAAGACGGCGACCGACGGCGCCGGCGCCAATGTCATCCTCGACATGGTCGGCGGCGATTACATCGACCGCAACTATGAAGCCGCGGCAGTCGACGGACGCATCGTCCAGATCGCCTTTCTCAGCGGCGCCCCCAAGGCAAACGTTAATTTTGCCAAGCTGATGGTGAAGCGGCTGCACCACACCGGTTCAACGCTGCGCCCGCGCACCAATGCGGACAAGGCGGCGATGGTGGCCGCGATCGAGGCGAAGGTGATGCCGCTGCTCCGCGAGGGACGCGTCAAACCCCTGATGGACAGCACATTCCCGCTGGAAAAGGCCGCTGACGCCCATCGGCGCATGGAGACCAGCGAACATATTGGCAAAATTGTGTTGGCGGTTTAACGCTGTTGCGCGATGCGCAGCCGGAAACCCTTTGATTTCCTTCACTTTCATGTCATTTATCGCGCAACGCCGGGCGGCTCGCTTCGCCCGGACATGTGGTTGATGGCGGAGAACTGACATTGCGTCTGATCAGGTGCCTTGCGCCCCTCGCGCTGGGCCTCATGATTGTTGCCGCCGCGCCGCCGGCGCGCGCCATCGACGCGGTCAGCGTCCGCAGTGACGCGCCTGCGATCGATCTTACCGCGATCCTCAACCATCAGCGCAGCGATGCCGACCGCATCCAGGTATCCACCGCACCGGGCACCGACGGCATCGTCCGCCGCATCGAAGTCCGCGCCCGCGAAGGCGGCCAGAACTGGGTGGTGTTCGCGCTCGCCAACAACACCGACGACCAGCTCGACCGTCTGATCGTGGCGCCGCATTATCGCATCGTGTCGTCGGGACTGCTGTGGCCCGATCTTGGACTGTCGCGCATCGCCACCATTACGCCGTCGACCGGCGACCGTCCCGAGCGGCAGGAGAGCGCGACCGCGGATATCTTCCGCATCACGCTCGATCCCGGCGCCGTCATCACCTTCGTCGCGGAGTTGCGAACCGATAAATTGCCGCAGCTCTATCTGTGGGAGCCGGACGCCTACAAGGACAAGGTCAATTCGTTCACGCTGTACCAGGGCATCGTGATCGGCATTTCCGGCCTGCTGGCGCTGGTGCTGACCATCCTGTTCGTGGTCAAGGGCAGCATCATGTTCCCCGCCGCCGCCGCACTGGCGTGGGCGGTGCTGGTCTATATCGGCGTCGATTTCGGCTTCTGGGGCAAGGTGCTCGACATGTCGAACAACGCCGAGCGCGTCTGGCGCGCGGCGGGCGAAGCGATCCTGGCCGCGACGCTGCTGGTATTCCTGTTCGCCTATCTCAACCTCAGCCGCTGGCATGTGCGCTATTCCCACATCACCGTCGGCTGGCTGACATTTCTGGGCTCGCTGGTGGCGCTGGCGCTGTTCGATCCCGCGGTGGCCTCCGGCATCGCGCGGATGTCGCTGGTGCTGATCGCCTTCGCCGGTTTTGCCCTGATCGTTTATCTGTCGACCCACGGCTTCGACCGCGCGGTGCTGCTGATCCCGACCTGGTTCCTGCTGGTGGTGTGGGTGATCGCCGCCGGCATGACGGTCGCGGGCTCCGTCACCAACGACATCGTCGGCCCGGCGCTGCTCGGCGGCCTGGTGCTGATCGTGATGCTGATCGGATTTACGGTCATGCAGCACGCCTTCGCCGGCGGCGGCGCCACCACCGGCGTGGTCTCCGACGTCGAGCGCCGGGCGCTGGCGCTGACCGGCTCGGGTGACCTGATCTGGGACTGGGACGTCTCGGCCGACAAGGTGTTCACCAGCCCCGAAACCGAGAGCCTGCTCGGCCTGAAGCGCGGCACGCTGGAAGGCCCCGCCGCGAAGTGGCTCGAGGTGCTGCACCCGCTCGACCAGGACCGCTTCCGCGCCGCGCTGGACAGCGTGCTCGACCAGCGCCGCGGCCGGCTGGTGCAGGATTTCCGGCTGCGCACGCCCGACGGCCATTTCATGTGGTTCGCGCTGAAGGCACGGCCGGTGGTCGGCTCCGACGGCGAAGTGTCGCGCGTAGTCGGCACGCTCACCGACGTCACCGAGGCCAAGAACGCCGAAGAACGCATGCTGCACGATTCCGTGCATGACAATCTCACGGGCCTGCCGAACCGCAAATTGTTCATCGATCGCCTGGGTGCGGTCGCCAATTTCGCCAAGACCATGCCGAACCTGCGGCCGACGCTGATGGTGATCGATCTCGACCGCTTCAAGCAGGTCAACGATTCCGTCGGCATCGCGGTCGGCGATTCAATCCTGCTGACGCTGGCGCGGCGGCTGACCCGCATCCTCAAGCCGCAGGACTCGCTGGCGCGGCTCGCCGGCGACCAGTTCGGCCTGATCCTGATGTCGGAGCAGGACCCGGCGCGCATCACCGCTTTCGCCGAGACCATCCGCAAGACCATCCGGGCGCCGATCGCCTTCAACGACCGCGAGATCTTCCTCACCGCCTCGATCGGCCTGGCGCTGTCCGATCCGCAGACGCAGCTCTCCGACGAGATCATCAAGGACGCCGAACTGGCGATGTATCATTCCAAGCGGATCGGCGGCGACCGCATCGACGTCTACAAGCCGGCGATGCGCGCGCGCAAGACCGATCGGCTGACGCTGGAAAGCGAATTGCGCCGCGCCATCGAGCGCGAGGAAATCACGATCCTGTATCAGCCGATCGTGCGGCTGGAAGACCGTTCGATCGCCGGTTTCGAGGCGCTGGCGCGCTGGGATCATCCCAAGCTGGGCCGGATGTCGCCGGTGGAATTCATCGGCATCGCGGAAGAGATCGGCCTGATCGTCGATCTCGGCATGTTCGTGCTGGACCAAACGGCAAAACAGCTGGCGATCTGGCAGCGCGCGATGCGCTCGCGCGAGCCGATTTTTGCCAGCGTCAACGTCTCCTCGCGGCAATTGCTGCGGCACGATCTGATCCACGACATCCGCACCGTGCTGTCGCGCTCATCGGTGGCGCGCGGCACGCTGAAGCTGGAACTGACGGAATCGCTTGTCATGGAGAACCCGGAGCATGCCGCGCAGATGCTGACCCGCATCCGCGAACTCGGCACCGGGCTGTCGCTGGACGATTTCGGCACCGGTCATTCGTCGCTGGCCTATCTGCAGCGCTTCCCGTTCGACACCATCAAGATCGACCAGTCCTTCGTCCGCACCACCAGCCGCGGCACCCGCCCGGTGATCCTGAAATCGATCATCGCGCTGGCGCACGACCTCGGCATGGACGTGGTGGCGGAAGGCGCCGAGACGGACTCGGATGCGGTCGAGCTCTATCAACTGGGCTGCGAATACGCGCAAGGCTTTGCCTTCGGCGAGCCGATGGACGCGGACGCCGCGATGCGGCTGCTGACGGAAGAGCGTCTCGAGGCGGCGAGTT
>JAYSPJ010000131.1:0-2925 GCA_043722155.1 Bradyrhizobium sp. | reverse complement strand
TCCATCGCATCCCACCGCGCGTTCGTGACGTTCGCGAAACGCCCCTTGTCGGGTGGGACGGGCGAATGGCTAAAGGTGATTTGCCCGACGTGTTAAGCGGAATATTTTTGCGCGAAGGGCTGGACACGCCATAATTCGAAAACGAACTGATTTGCCCGTCGGGTAGTCGTTGGACGCATTTTGCAGGGCGGCGTGGCGCTCGAAGCGAAATTGATCGAGGCCTCGAAGCCTTCACCCTCCCCTGTGGAGGGGAGGGTAAGGACACCTGATCGATCAATAGCAGCGCGATGCGGCGATGGTGTGCAGCCTGTGATCGCCGAGCACATGCGCCATCAGGCCCGGGGTTCGGAATATCTTCGCGAACGCCGCATCGCGGATACTGAGGCCCCCGGCATAGGCGCCGAACGCCGGCATTACCGCGCGCTCGCCGTCGCAGGCAAAACAGCGCCGCTCCATCGAACGGCCGCGCGTCGACACCCGCGCCTTGGGATGCAGATGACCGGCGATTTCGCCGGACGCCCCTGACGGTTCGTGGCGAAATGCGATTGGGCCGATCGCGACTTCTTCAGCGACCACGCCGCCGAGATCGAACGGCAGCGCGGGATCGTGATTGCCGGAAATCCAGATCCAGTCGCGCCGCGCCTGCAAGGCTGACAGGGCGTCGCGATCGGTGGCGGACAGCCGACCATGGGCGGTGCGGTCATGAAAACTGTCGCCGAGCGCGATCACCCTGCGCGGATCGTGCCGCGCGATCACGGAAGCGAGGCGGCCGAGCGTCGCCGCGGTATCGTAAGGCGGCAGCAGCACGCCGCGGGTGGCAAAGCTGGAGCCTTTTTCCAGATGCAGGTCGGAGACGACGAGCAGGCTCTGTTCTTCCCAGAACAGCGCGCCGGAAAGATCGGCGACCAGCGTCACGCCGGCGACGACCAAAGTCGCGCCGGCGACGACCGAAGTCGCGCCGGCGACATCGACGGTGGTGCGCGCGGCAGCCGGTTCGTCGTCCAGGAATTGCGCACGTGCCGTCACGTTCTATCCAGTCGCCTCTTTGACGAGTTCTTCCGCAGCTTCCGCCAGCAGTTCATCGGAGGCTTCGCCATAGACCGCTTCGCGGCCGATTTCCAGCATCACGGGTACTGCGAGCGGCGAAATCCGCATCAGTTCCTTGTGGGTGATTCGCCCCTTGATTCGCGAGAGCATATCACTGAGCCGCCTGATATCGAGCAGCCCGGTGGCGGCATCGGCGCGTGCAGCGCGCAGCAGCACGTGGTCGGGCTGGTGCTTGCGCAGCACATCGTAGATCAGGTCGGTCGAGAACAGCACCTGCCGCCGGGTCTTTTCCTCGCCGGTAAAGCGCCGCGCGATCAACCCGGAGATGATGGCGCAGGTCCGGAAGGTGCGCTTCATCAGCGCGGATTCCGCCAGCCACGCTTCGAGATCGTCGCCCAGCATGTCCGGATCGAACAGCGCGTTCAGATCGAGCCTGCCCTGCCGGACCATGAACGACATGTCGCCGAGCCCCCACACCGCCAGCGCGTATTCATTGGCGACGAAGCCGAGCGGCCGCACCCGCGCGCGCTCCATCCGCCGCGTCAGCAGCATGCCGAGCGTCTGATGCGCCAGCCGCCCCTCGAAGGGATAGCAGACCAGATAATGCTTGTCGGCGCGCGGAAAGGTTTCGACCACCAGCTCGCGCGCGCCGGGGACGCGCGACAGCTGCGCCTGCAGCGACAGCCAGTCGCGCACCTGATCCGGCAAGGCGCTCCAGGCCCTGACGTCGGCGAGCAGGTTGCGGACGCGTTCGGCCAGATAGGTCGAGAGCGGAAACTTGCCGCCCATATAGGACGGCACTTTTGCGTCCTTGTCATTGGCGCGGGAAACATAGACCTGGTCTTCCGCCAGCGCCTCGTAGCGCACCACCTCGCCGCCGAAGACGAAGGTGTCGCCGACCACCAGTCCCTCGATGAAATATTCCTCGATCTGGCCCAGCATGCGGCCACCGCGCCCGAGCGCGCCGGTCGATCCAGAATCGCCGCCGCGCGAGCGCACCAGCCGCACTGTCAGCATGGATTCCTCGACGATGGTGCCGACGTTGAGGCGATAGCTCTGCCGCACCCGTGGATTGGTGACGCGCCAGCGGCCATTCTTGTCCTGCTTGATGCGCGCAAAGCGCTCATAGATTTTCAGCGCATAGCCGCCGGTGGCGACGAAATCGACGACGTCGTCGAAATCGGTCCGCGCCAGGCCGGAATAGGGCGCTGCGGTCAGCACTTCGGCGTAAAGCCCGTCGGAAAGAAACGGCTCGCCACAGGCGTGGCCGAGCACATGCTGCGCCAGCACATCGAGCGCGCCGGTGCGCAGCGGCGGGGTGTCCTGCGCGTTCTCCGCCACGGCATCGATGGCCGCGCGGCACTCCAGCACCTCGAAGCGATTGGCCGGAACGAGAACGGCGCGCGAGGCTTCGTCGATGCGGTGATTGGCGCGGCCGATCCGCTGCATCAGCCGCGAGGCGCCCTTCGGCGCGCCGATATTGATGACGAGATCGACATCGCCCCAGTCGACGCCGAGATCGAGCGACGAGGTGCAGACCACGCCGCGCAGTTTGCCCGCCGCCATCGCGTCCTCGACCTTGCGGCGCTGGGCGACGTCGAGCGAGCCGTGATGCAGCGCGATGGCGAGACCGTCGTCGTTCATGCGCCACAGATCCTGAAACAGCATCTCGGCCTGGCTGCGGGTGTTGACGAACACCAGCGTGGTCTTGTTGGCTTTGATGAGTTCGTAGACCTCGTTGAGCGCGTGGCGCGCGCTGTGGCCCGCCCATGGCAGGCGCTCTTTGGTGTCGAGCATCTCGACGATGGGTGCCGCGGCACCGCCGGCGATCACGATGTCGGCGGCCTCGCTGTTGCCATCGCGTTGCGGCACCAGGAA
>JAYSPJ010000130.1:0-10317 GCA_043722155.1 Bradyrhizobium sp. | reverse complement strand
GTACCACCGCGCTGGCAAGGACGTAGGTAAAGGGTTCGACGACCAGGCGGACCCGCATCAACTCACCCGCAAGATTGGTTTTCATGATCCAGGCCAGATGATAGCCGATGACCCATCCGAGCGGCTGCGCGATCAGACAGAGGAGGGCGAGTTCGAGCAGCAGGGTCCATAGCACTTCGCCCTCGCTGAAGCCGAACACCCTCAGGCTTGCCAGCTCCCGGGCGCGCTCGGAAAGCGAGATGCGCGCGCTGTTGTAGACCATTCCGAATGCGATGATGGCGGTAAGGCTGGTATAGATGCTGGCCATGGTGTTGATCAGCAAGGCAACGCTCTCGCGAAAATTGGCAAGCGAAGCACGCTGCAGCGCCATGCCGCTGACCGTCGGCATGCCCTTGATCGCCTCGTACAGATCGTCGAGCCGGCCTGTGTCAACGCTCAGATTGACGCCGTTCGCGGCTGGACCTTCCCGCATCAGCCGCGACAGAGCATCAGCATCCATTGTGGCCCTGAGGCCGAAATAGTCCTCGATCTCGACCGCAATCGGCAGCGTCACGGTCCGGCGCGGTCCCTCCAGCAGATCGACTTCGACAAAATCGCCCGGCTTGACGCCGAGAATTTGTCCCAGCATGGCCGAAATGGCCAAGCCGGTTTCCGGGACGGCTACGGCACGCAGGTCGACGTCAATAATCCGGCTGAGATCGGCATCGCGCGGCCGGCCGGCAATCGCCAGCCGCCGCTCGATGCTTCCGTGCCGAATGCGGACGGGAACCTCCCGATAAGGTTCAACTGCCAGGACGCCCGGAAGCCGGGCCATCTGCAGGGTGACGTCCCGGGATCGCCTCTCGATGAAACTGACGGTTGCGTCCTGCCGATCCGCCATGAAAAAGGTGACGTTGATCAACTGCTCCATCGTGTCCCGGGTGAAGAGCGAAACGATGAGGATGCCGGTGGCCAACGCCATGCCGAGCGTCGTGAACCCCGCCCGGATCGGATGATGCGTGACGTTGCGCAACATCATTATCGTCGGCTGCGAGACAATTCCACGCATGGACAGCCACCCCGGAAGCAAGCGGCGGAAGCGCGGTGGAGCGGGCGGCTGCATTGCGACCGCGGGCGGCAGGGTCACAACATCCCGCAGGGCCCGAATCGCTCCGATAACGGCCGCCGCGAGACTCAAAGTGGCGGCGACGGCGTAGAGATCGGGGCTCTTGATGAAGATGAGAAACGGGAAATGAAAGAAATCGCCGAACAGTCGCGTGATGTAGCTGCCGAGCCAGGTTCCTGCGGCGCATCCGATGACGACGCCTATCGCGGTCAGCACCATCATGAACTTGACGTAGTGCAAGGCGATCGTGGCATTCCCGTACCCCAGCGCCTTCAGGAGCCCTATCTGCTCACGCTCCAGCGCGACGAGACGGCTCAGGGTAAGATTGACCAGGAAAGCAGCGACCAGCAGGAAAATCGGCGGCAGGGTGCGGCTCATATTGTTGAGCATATCGAGTTCGTGGTCGAGCCAGGCGTGCGACGTCTGGTCCTTTCGGCCGTGCGCCGCGCGCCCGCCGTAACGATCCAGTAGTGCGTCGAGTCGCCGGATCACGTCGCGCTCGGATGCATCCCGCAGCAGCTTGAGATTGACGGAGGAGAAAGCGCCGTCGAGATCGTACACGCTGGCGAGCGTCTTTTCGGACATCCAGACGACGCCGAAGCGGCGGTCGTCGGGCATGATATCGCCGGGGCCCGTCGTGTAGATGAACTCCGGCGAGAGCCGCTATACCGACAATGACAAGCTCGCGCTTGCGGCCGTTCAACAGCGCCGAAAAGCGCGCGCCCGGCGCAAAGGCATGTGCGTTGGCGAAATTCTCGTTGACGACGACTTCCGAGGGTGATTCCGGTTCAGGCATTCGGCCTACCCGCAGATGCAGCCGGTCGAGCGCGGGTGCGCCAATGTCGGGCAGTGAAATGAATTGGCCGCTTGCGGGCTCGCGAAAGTTCGGAATATCGAGCAGCGCCAGCCTGGCGATGCGGGCATCGACCGCGGCAACTCCGGGAATTTCGGCGATCTGGCTCACCAGTGTTTTCGGCGCCCGCCGCACCACCGCAAAGACGTCGGCAAATCCGTAACGCTCGTAATAGGCGGCGCGAGTCTGGTCGAGCGACCGGTGCGAACCCACAGCAAGCACAAGGGTGGCGACGCCACCTGCGATCACCAGCGATATGGCAAGTGCCTGGGCCCAGAGCCTCCGAAGGTCACGCCATAACTTGATGTCGAGCACGGGCATCCGATCACCAGGTCAGTTCGGCCGAAGCCCGGCGCTGTTCATTCCTGTGCGTCTTCGAGATCTGGCCGTCGGCGAAGAACAGCACGCGGTCCGCGACATCCTGGATGCTGGCATTGTGCGTGATGATCATGGTTGTGGTGCCAAGTTGCGCGTTGACGCTCAGCAGCGCCTCGATCACGCGAATACCTGTCTTGGAATCCAGCGCGCCGGTCGGCTCGTCGCAGAGCAGGACCTCCGGCCGTTTCGCGATGGCCCGCGCGATAGCGACCCGTTGCTGCTCTCCGCCGGAAAGCTGCGCGGGAAAATGATCCATGCGCCCCTCCAGCCCGACGAGAGCGAGCGCCTCGTCGGGCCTCATCGGCCGCTCCGCGATCTCGGTGACGACAGCGACATTCTCCCAGGCGGTCAGGCTCGGGATCAGGTTGTAGAACTGGAAAACAAATCCGACATGCCGCCTGCGGTAAGCCGTTAGCTCTCGATCATTCAGAGCAGTCAGTTCGGTATCCTTGAACAGGAGCCGGCCGCTGGTGGCGTGGTCGAGCCCGCCCATGATGTTGAGGAGCGTCGACTTGCCGCTGCCCGATGGTCCGAGCAGGACCACGACTTCGCCGGCCGAAACGTCGAGGTCCAGGCCGCGCAAGGCATGAACCTGCACTTCTCCCGAAGTGTAGGTCTTGGTTAGCGCCCGGGCAGTGAAGATCGTCTCTGACATGGGCAATTGTCCCGTGTGGAACTAACGAGTCTATCGATCGCACCAAACCGCGATCGCAAGGACCATGCGCAACGCCTTACTGTTCCGCGCTGATCCTGGGTCGAAATTTTCGCAGATAAATAAACCAGTAGGTGATGCCGACCATGGCACCCCCGACCATATTACCGAGCGTTACCCACACCAGGTTTAGCAGGGCGTCCAATACGTTCAGGTGCGAAAACAAGGACGGTGCTTTTCCGATGGCCGTCCAAAACGTGTCCGGCGCCCCGAACTGGGTCAGCAGCGAAAATGTGAGCAGATACATGTTTGCGATCGAGTGTTCAAAACCTGCCGCTGAGAACGCCGCGATCGGAAATACGATCGCGAGAATCTTGTCCGTTGTGGTGCGCGCGCTAAAGCAGAGCCAGGTGGCGAGACAGACGAGCACGTTGGCAAGAATTCCGTGAATGAAGGCCTGCAAAGCCGACAACGAGGCTTTGCCATCGGCGCTTGACAGCGCCGCCAGGCCGACGGCTCCGCCTCCGTGAGCATATCCAGCAGCCAGGAAGACAAGCAGCGCAAGACCGAAGGCGCCGACAAAGTTGCCTGCATAGACGAGGCCCCATGCCCGCAGCACCTCGGCTACCCTCACACGTCGGCTCGCGCAGGCCATTGCCATCAGGTTGTTGCCGGTGAAGAGCTCTGCTCCGCCGACGATCACGAGGATAAGGCCAAGTGAAAAGACCAGGCCGCCCAAGAGACGGATCACGCCGTAGGGCAGGATACCGTCGGCGCCCGCAGTGACGACAACGGAGAACATCGAGCCGAAGCCGATGAAGGCACCAGCGAGTACGGCCAGCGCCATCAGGCTCAAGGTGTCGAGACGCGTTTTTTCCACGCCGATCTGCTCGGCGCGGGCGGCCATCTCCGGCGGCAGCAAAGCATCGATGGAATTATGATTGCTTGCTTCTGGCATGATGCTTTCAGTGTTGAGCCGATACGAAGATGTCCGATCGTCAGCGGCGCGCGGGGTATGCCTCTTCAAACCAGAACAGGACGAGGCTGCAGGCCCAAATCAGCGCCATCCCGAGCAAGACCCATTTATAGTCCGAGTCGATCAAGAAATTGACAACCGCCATCCAGCCGATGGAAGCGGCTCCGCCGATCAGGACGCCTATAGCCGCGCCCTTCTGATGAGTTCGGAATGCCGTTACCGCCAGAGTTACCGCCAGCACGCCGGTCGCCAACACATGGCCACCCATGACTCGGAAGACCTGCGTGAGCCACAACTCCAGTCGGGGCCTCAATATATCTAACTGGGCTGTTGGCAAGGCCAGGTAGCGCACGTCTTCGGGTAGCAGCGCGGGACGCAGTAAAATGAAGTACAGCCCAACACCGATCAAGGCGACCCCCGCCATGATCAACACGATCGAAGAGGGCGTCCAAGGTTTGCCCTCATTCATGATGGATCTCGGGAGCGCGTCACCATGGCATCCGTTCCTGTCGGCAGCGTTGCGAAGGCAAGGCTGAGATTGCGCTTGACCGTCATGGCGGCCTCCCTAACGTCAACCATTGCCATACTTCTTCTGGACGGGACTGCCGAGCAGGCGCGAGAGCCGCGGAATGAATCCCGGCACGTCCGCCATGTATCTGCGGTACTGGTCGCCGAATGTTGCGAGCGCTTCGCGCTCTTCATTCTTCGCCAGCTTGACGTACATGACGACGAGTACCGGAAACATCGCCAGCGTGAGAAGCGTCGGCCATTGCAGAAGAAAGCCGAACATCACCAGAATGAAGCCGACATACTGCGGATGCCGCACGTAGCTGTAAGTGCCCGTGGTCGCCAGGCCCCCGAGTTGCTGAGCGTCGTAGAGGGTCTTCCAGGCCGTGGAGATCACCAGGAAACCGGCGCCGATGAACACGAAGCTAAGAATATGAAACGGCCCGGCATGCGGATTGGTCTTCCAGCCGAACATCATTTCAAGAAGATGGCCGGCATCGTGGGAGAACCAGTCGACGTTGGGATAATTGCTTTGCAGCCATCCGGAGAGGAAATAGATCGTAAGCGGAAAACCGTACATTTCCGCAAATAGCGCGACCAAAAAGGCGCTGAACGCGCTGAATGATCGCCAGTCTCGGGTCGTGTGTGGCTTGAAAAAGCTATAGGCGAACAGGACAAAGACGACCGAATTGACAAGTACGAGGCCCCAAAGGCCATAAGCTGATGGCTCGTTCATGGCGCTTTCCTTTCGTTGCCTTGCGGGCTGTGTGCTCCGTGGCCACCATGTCCATGATGCATGAAGAAATGCATCAGAGGACAAGCCAGAAGCGGCAGCCAGATGAGCGCACCGAGGACATGGGCCCGGTGCTCGGTAAACAATAGTGTGCCGGCGATGACGGCAAATCCTATGACTACGAGCGCCACGCGAGACGCCGGAAAGCCGACCTGGGGCTTGTCGACTTCACTTTGCGAGTGGTCGTGCACCGACATCGATATCTCCTATTCAAACAATGAGACTTCCGCGGAACATGCCCATCGGGCACCCGAACGCGAATTTGCCTGGCTCTTTAGGAAGAAACTCAACTGGCACGGTCTTGATTGGCGAAGGCAACCTGCATCGTCCGGATGCCTTTGGCCCGCGACACCTCATGATAATGCTGCAGCATGCTGTTGGCGGATGTGCTCTGCCTCGTCGCAGCGACAATCCAGAAAGCCATGGACTGGGCAGGTAAGGCACATCTCCTCGAGCCGTTTCTTGAGCGCCTGACGACCTCGATGAATTCGGACTGACACATTGTTCAACGTAATGCCGAGCCCTACTGCGATCCGATCTCGGGGTTCACCAAGTATATCGGCGCGCCAGACGATGTCCGCATAGTCTGGTTTGAGGGTTGGGAGCAGCTTGTAAAGGCAGCTGCAGATTGCCCCGTCGAGTTCGGCATCCGGTTCGGACGCAAGGTTCTCGATACCGGTTTGCTCCATGGCAACCTCCCGTCGGCGCTTTCTAATTGCGCGGCGCTGGTGGTCGACAATCATGCTGGCCAAAATCCGACCGAGCCATCCCCGCACGGTACGGACATCCCGTAGATCCGATGCCCGCTCCAGGGCTCGAATTGAGAAACGCTGCAGTACATCCTCAGCCTCTTCGCGGCTTCCCAATCGGCGAAGCAGAAAGGCCGACAAATCCTGGCGAGACTCCAGCAGAGCGCGTCGCACCGCAGCATCCGTGACTTTGATCGCTGCAGAGTCATCTAGCTCACCTTGGCAACGTGGTTCATCGTCTTTAGGTCCAGTGATCATGGCTCGGTTAGCAACCCTGTGCCTTATAGACGCTCGTGCCGGTCATCCCTTACAGCGGCCGTATTGCGCTTGCGGTCTGAAATGCAGCATATTTCGGCGCATCACAGCCATCTTGATGCAAATCAATCGCACCAGCGCCGCAGAGCACAGACTGTCGTTGCCTGTAAGAGTTACCAAACCGGAACGTCTATACCAGGGGTTGGTACCGCGCCCGCGCGCATAGCGGGCGCACAAGGAGGTCAATGTGGGCTTAGGCTTATCCTTCCTGGGCGGCGCTGGAACCGTTACCGGCTCCAAGTACCTCATTGAGAATGCCGGCCATCGACTTTTGATCGATTGCGGGCTGTTTCAGGGCTTCAAGGCATTGCGCCTGCGCAATTGGGATCGCTTCCCGATTGATCCGCATCGGATCAAGGCGGTTCTTCTCACGCACGCCCATCTCGACCATACCGGCTACCTGCCGTTGCTGATCAAGCAGGGTTTTGCAGGGCCAGTCTTCTGTTCGGGTTCGACAGCGGATTTCTGTGAAATCCTGTTGCCGGATTCCGGCCACTTGCAGGAAAAGGATGCGGAATTCGCAAATCGCCATGGCTTTTCCAAGCACAAGCCCGCGCTACCGCTCTACACGTTGAAAGACGCGCTCCGATCTGTCGAGCAGCTCAAATCTGTCGAATTCGAACAACGCCTGAGCGTCCCAGGCGGCGCCAGCGCCTTTCTTCGCCGCGCGGGTCATATCCTGGGCGCGGCCTCCATTGAGCTCGACTGGGACGGGACGAAGGTGTCTTCTCCGGCGACCTCGGCCGCTATAACGACGCGACCATGGTCGATCCGGTTCAAGTCGAGCATGCCGACTATCTCGTCGTTGAGTCGACCTACGGCAATCGCCGGCACGACGTTAGGGATCCTGAGGATGCCCTTGCTGAAATCATCGGCCGTACCGTGGAGCGCGGCGGAACCGTGATCGTTCCAGCATTCGCCGTCGGACGAGCACAAAGCCTCTTGTTCCACTTGCATCGTCTGAGAGCCTCTCGGCGCATTCCCAACGTTCCATTTTTCCTTGACAGCCCAATGGCCGTCGATGCGAGCAAAATCTTCTGTAAGCACAGGGCCGACCACCGACTTACTGAGCAAGAATGCCGGAATGCCTGCGCGGTCGCGCATTACGTTCAGGGTGTCGAAGAGTCGAAGGCGCTCATGATCAATCCAATGCCCAAGGTCATCATCTCTGCAAGTGGAATGGCGACGGGAGGCCGCGTCTTCCACCATCTCAAGAGTTACGCTCCCGACGCCAGGAACACGATCCTGTTCGCCGGATTCCAGGCCGGAGGCACACGCGGAGCGGCCATGGTGGGTGGCGCTGACAGCATCAAGATTCACGGAGAATATGTTCCGGTGCGCGCTGAAGTGAAAAACCTGGAAATGCTGTCCGCGCACGCCGACGCCGATGAGATCCTCCGTTGGCTAAGGGGCTTCAAGACTCCGCCACGGACGACATTCATTACTCACGGCGAGGCAAGTGCTTCCGATGCACTGCGCCACCGGATTGAAGAAGAACTGGGCTGGACATGCGTTGTTCCCGATCACGGCCAACATGTGGACTTGCCATGAGTGGTATTCGACCGGTCGGGCCAACTGCGGTAGGTGGGCACTCTTTGCGCGCGCGCCGTCTCGGCGTCGATACCCAACACGAAGCCGTGGTGTTCATGCGGAGGGATTGCCCGATCTGCCGGTCGGAGGGATTTATCGCGCATAATCGTCTTCTGCTGCGAGCCGGTGAACGTCATATCATTGCTACGCTGTATCAGATCACCAATGACCTTGTCGCTCACGACGAGGCCGCATTGTCGGAATCGGCTTGGAATCGGCTCGACCTGAAAGATGGCGATACCATCGCCATCAGTCACCCCGACCCACTTGAATCTTTCAGCCATGTCAGGAGCCGAATCTACGGAAACGGGTTGAGTGGAAGCGCGCTAACCGCCATCATCTCCGACGTCGCTGATGGACAATATTCCGATATTCACGTCTCGTCCTTCATCACCGCCTGCGCCGCGCGGCCGCTCGACCATGGCGAGGTACTGGCTCTCACCAGAGCCATGGTCGATGCGGGGGAACGGCTGTCCTGGAATGCGGATATTGTGCTCGATAAACATTCCGTAGGTGGTCTGCCGGGGAATCGAACCACACCGATCATCGTGCCGATCATTGCCGCGCTCGGACTGTGGATGCCCAAGACGTCCTCCCGGGCTATTACTTCTCCCGCCGGCACGGCCGACACGATGGAGACGATGGCTCCGGTCGAGCTGGCCACTGCCGACATTCATCGCGTCGTCGAAAAAGAGGGCGGATGCATCGTGTGGGGCGGTGCAGTAAAACTTAGCCCGGCAGACGACATCCTCATCCGGGCGGAGCGGGCGCTCGATCTTGATTCCGAGGGGCAGATGATCGCATCTGTACTATCGAAAAAGATCGCCGCCGGCTCGACACACCTGATCCTCGACATTCCCGTGGGCCCAACCGCAAAGGTTCGCAGCCAGCAGGCCGCCGAGGCTCTGTCCGCCGGACTCATGGCCATTGCCGATGCGTTCGGTATCAAGGCTAAGGTTATTGCTGGAGACGGCACTCAGCCGATTGGCCGCGGCATCGGACCTGCCCTTGAAGCCACCGACGTTCTGGGCGTACTGCAATGCGCGCCAACTGCGCCGCGCGATCTCAGAGATCGGGCGGTCGCGCTCGCCGGGGCCCTGATCGAGCTGGGAGGCCTGGCGCAGCAGGGAGCCGGCGCGACGATGGCCGCCCAGACGCTCGACGATGGCCGCGCGTGGACCAAGTTCCAGCAAATCTGCGAAGCGCAGGGTGGCATGCGAATTCCGCCAAAATCGAGTTATCGCCATCCGCTCGCTGCGAGACATGCCGGGCATGTGAATGCCATCGACAATCGCAGGATTGCCAAACTTGCAAAGCTGGCAGGTGCGCCCGAAGCCAAGGCCGCAGGTGTCGAGTTGCACGTCAAGCTCGGCGATGCTGTCCCTGCTGGCCAGCCCTTGTGCACGGTCCACGCGGATGCCCCGGGCGAGCTCGCCTATGCGCTCGCCTACGCCACGGCGAACCCTGACATCATCATGGTCCAGGACGAGGGAGAACAGCGATGATGGGCGGTAACGAAGGATGGGGATGGGGGATGGGCTGGGGAATGGGCGGGTTCGGAGGGATCGGCGGACTTGTGGTCGTCCTGATCATCGTCGGTGCTGTTGTCCTGGCAATGCGTCGCCGAAAATAATGACGAAAGTTTCGACGCACAGAAAGAGCGTCCCCAATCAGAGACTAAGAGGCCCGCCGGATTAATCCGGCGGGCCTTCTTTGGATCCGTCCGATTACATTCCGGACTTCATCATCGACATTTTTGAGCCCATCATAATTTTCTTCATCGTCATACTGCATCCGCGTGTGCCGTCTTTGGACATCGCGGTGTTAATCATCGCCAAATGCTTGTTCATCTTCCACTTATTCGGGCCGTCGGGCATTCCGCCCATCATAATAGTCATTTTTGACATGTCAGTACCGGAGCATGACATCATCTCCGCGGATGCAGGGCTGAACGCAAGAATTGCGGTAGCCAGGACGGTTACGGAAACTAGCGCGTATTTCATTGTAAACCTCATGAGGGAAAACTGGCGTAATTGCCCGCATACACCGAATTAGCTGACCTCAATATGGTTCCAAATAGATGAGAATTTTGCAGCGCTTCAAGTCGCCAGGAGCTCGGCACGGGCGTGCGCCTCATCGTGGGAGAAAACGACATTGAGATCGGGAGCCGCAAGATGCTTGTCGGTCCGCGGGCAGGCCAGGCGCGCAACAGGTCTCGGATAACGTTCAGTTGCGCAGAGATTGGTCATGAAGCCACAAAAGCCGACGATCGAATCAAAAGACTCCAGATGCCGGCGCATCCGGGTGCCGTCCGGAAAGTGGTTGGAATTGAGTTTGGCGCGTTCTCCGGGCAACATGAAGTTATCGTTTCAGGCGGCGAGGTCAATCGGCTGATCGAT
>JAYSPJ010000129.1:0-4634 GCA_043722155.1 Bradyrhizobium sp. | reverse complement strand
AAGACCATGACGAACGACATCACTCGTCGCGACGCCCTCGCTCTGGGCGTATCCGCCGCGGCGCTGGCCGCGACCGGCGCGTCGGCACAGCCCGCCGCCTCCGCCATCAAGGCCGCCGACGTTCCCGCGCCGGCGCTGACAATCGAAAAAGGCGCCAGCCTGCGGATGCTGCGGCCGGTCCGGTTCGTCAAGGCCGACGAAGATGTGTTCCGCGCCAACGCGGCGAAATTCACCGAAAAGACCGGCGTCGAGGTCAAGGTCGATTTCGTCGGCTGGGAGGACATCAATCAGCAGACGGCGGTGACGTCGAATTCCGGCGCCGGCCCCGATATCATCATCGGCTTCTCGGACGCGCCGCACATCTATGCCGACAAGCTGATCGAACTCACCGAGGTCGCCGACTATCTCGGCAAGCGCTATGGCGGCTGGCAGCCGCTGGCCCAGAAATACGGCAAGCGCAACAAGAGCAGTGCCTGGATCGGATTGCCGTTCGGCGCCAGCGGCGGCCCTTTGATCTACCGAAAATCGATCCTGAAATCGGTCGGATTCGACAAGGTTCCGGAGGATCATGCCGGGATCCTCGATCTTTGCCGCAAGCTGCAAAAGGCCGGCAAACCCGCCGGCTTCGCGCTCGGCAATGCCGTCGGCGACGGCAACGGTTTTGCGAATTGGGTACTGTGGTCGCACAACGCTTCGCTGCTCGATGAGGAAGGCAACGTCATCATCAACAGCAAGGAGACCATCGCAGCCCTCAAATGGCTCAAGGAGCTGTACCCGACCTTCATCGCCGGCACGCCCTCCTGGAACGACGTCAGCAACAACCGCGCCTACTCGTCCGGAGAAATCTCCCTGACCGCGAATGGCGTCTCGCTGTATTTCTCGCTGAAGAACGATCCGGCCACGGCGGCGATCGCGGAAGACAGCGAGCATCAATTACTGCCGAAGGGCGTGGCAAGCACCTCGCCGATGGCCGGGCTGACGCTGAACGCGATGGTGTTCAAGCACAGCCAGTATCCGAACGCCGCCAAGGCGTTCCTGCAGTTCATGCTTGAGAAGGAACAATACGAACCCTGGCTCAACGCCAACAGCGGTTATTGGTCCCAGCCGCTCGCGGCCTATGCCGACGCGGCGGTGTGGTCCGGGGATCCGAAGGTACAGATCTTCAAGAACACGATGTTGAGTCCCTATTACAATGGCTACAAGGGGCCGATCACCACGGCGACCGGCGCGGTCAACGCGGACTACGTGCTGGTGCAGATGTGCGCTTCGGTTGCGACGGACGCCGCCACGCCCGAAGCCGCGGCCGCAGAAGCGGAACGACGCGCCAAACGGTATTTCCGCCGCTAGGGCGCACGAACAGGAGCGTCGTTGCACGCCAGGCAATTTGCGCTCCATCATTCCGGGATGGTCCGAACGACCAGACCCGGAATCTCGAGATTCCGGGTTCGATGCTTCGCATCGCCCCGGAATGACACCTCAAGTCAAGCGAGACGCACCTCCGATGTCCGTGACGACAATGCCTTCTCGTTCGCGACGCGCGGTCCCGCGACAGCCGGGCTGGCTGGTCCGGCTGTTCGACTACAAGCCGTTCCTGATCGTCATCTGCCTGACGCCGGCGATCGGCCTTCTGACGGTGTTCCTCACCTACCCGCTCGGCCTCGGCGTCTGGCTCGCCTTCACCGACACCACCATCGGCCGGCGCGGGGTTTTCGTCGGCCTGGAAAACTTCCAGTATTTGCTGACCGATCCGCTGTGGTGGAACGCGGTGTTCTACAGCGTGTTCTATACCGCCGTCGCCACCTTCGGAAAATTCGCACTCGGCTTCTGGCTGGCGCTGCTGCTCAACAACCATTTTCCGTTCAAGAGCCTGCTGCGGGCCATCGTTCTGCTGCCGTGGATCGTTCCGACCGTTCTCTCCGCGCTGGCGTTCTGGTGGATTTACGATCCGCAGTTCTCGATCATCTCCTACCTGCTGGTCGACGTGCTGCATATCCGCACCACCAACATCGACTTCCTGGGGAGCCCCTGGCCGGCCCGCTTTTCGCTGATCGTCGCCAATATCTGGCGCGGCATTCCCTTCGTGGCGATCTCGCTGTTGGCCGGCCTGCAGACGATCTCGCCTTCGCTTTACGAGGCGGCGATGCTGGACGGCGCCACCGCCTGGCAGCGCTTCCGCTATATCACCTTTCCGATGATGCTGCCGATTCTGGCGATTGTGATGACGTTCTCGATCATCTTCACCTTCACCGACTTCCAGCTGGTCTACGCCATTACCCGCGGCGGACCGGTCAACTCCACCCATCTGCTGGCGACATTGGCGTTCCAGCGCGGCATCGCCGGCGGCGAACTCGGCGAGGGAGCTGCGATCGCGGTGTCGATGATTCCGTTCCTCGTATTCGCGACGCTGTTCAGCTACTTCGGCCTTGCCCGCCGCAAATGGCAGCAGGGAGAGAGCAATGACTGAAGCCATGGCGCAGTCCCCGAAGTCCAGCAACGTCGCCAGTTCCACGCCCGACACCATGGAGTGGGATTCGCGGGCGCGACGGGTGGTGATGATCTATTTGCCGCTGTCCTGCTTCGTGCTTATCCTGCTGTTTCCGTTCTACTGGATGGCGATCACGTCGTTCAAGCCGAACGCGGAGCTGCTCAATTACAAGGAGCACAATCCGTTCTGGATCACCTCACCGACGCTCGCGCATATCAAGCATTTGCTGTTCGACACCGCCTATCCGAGCTGGCTGAAGACCACGATGTTCGTGGCGATCTGCTCGACATTCCTGTCGCTGTTCGCCAGCACCCTCGCCGCCTATGCGATCGAGCGGCTGCGCTTCCGGGGCAGTCCCTATGTCGGCTTGGGAATCTACCTCGCCTATCTGGTGCCGCCCTCGATCCTGTTCATCCCGCTGGCGACGGTGGTGGTGCAGTTCGGCCTGTTCGACAGCCCGCTGGCGCTGATCCTGGTATATCCGACCTTCCTGGTCCCGTTCTGCACCTGGCTGCTGATCGGCTACTTCAAATCGATTCCCTATGAGCTGGAGGAATGCGCGCTGGTCGACGGCGCCACTCGGCTGCAGATCCTGCGCCGGATCACGCTGCCGCTGGCGGTGCCCGGCCTGATCTCGGCGGGCATCTTCAGTTTTACGCTGTCGTGGAACGAGTTCTTCTACGCGCTGGCCTTCATCCAGAGCAGCGCCAACAAGACGGTTCCGGTCGCGATCCTGACCGAACTGGTGTCGGGCGACGTCTATCAGTGGGGCGCGCTGATGGCGGGCTCGCTGCTCGGCTCGCTGCCGGTCGCGATCTTCTATTCGCTGTTCGTCGACTACTACGTCTCGTCGCTGACCGGGGCGGTCAAGGAGTGACCGTGCGGGCGGCTGCGTAAGGCCGCAGCTTCGCCCACAGCCGTCATGCACGCTTCATGAAACCGTCAGCGCGCTGTAACGCACGCTCCGCAGAACACCGCATGGTCAACTACAGGAGACTAACCATGCGCATGACACTGCTTTGTTCCGTCGCATCGATCGTTCTGGCTACAGGTGCCGCGTTCGCGCAAGGGGAAGGCGAGTTTCCCGCCACCCTCAAGGGCCATGCCGTGCTGCCGGCGCAATCCTTTGTGGATGCGCCCGCCGACGCGCCGGCCGATCTCAAGACCGCGGGCAAATACACCACCGGCCGCAGGGTCGACGCCATCGGCAGCGTGATGGGAAAATCCTATGAGCGCCCGACCGGCGTGTCGCTGCCGTTCAAGGGCCAGCCGCTGCAGGGCCATTCCGGCATCAAGGTGATATCAGACGGTTCGTTCTGGGTGCTCACCGACAACGGCATGGGCTCGCGTTACAACTCGGCCGATTCGATGCTGTACCTGAACCGGCACAAGATCGACTGGGCGACCGGCAAGATCGACCGCCAGGAAACGGTCTTCCTGCACGATCCCGACAAGAAGGTGCCGTTCCGTATCCTGCACGAGGATACCACGAAGCGCTACCTCACCGGTGCCGACTTCGACACCGAAGGCTTCCAGATCATCGGCGACATCTTCTGGATCGGCGACGAGTTCGGCCCCTATATCCTGAAGGCCGACAAGACCGGCAAGGTGCTGGCGGTGTTCGACACCCTGGCCGACGGCAAGCCGGTGCGTTCGCCGGATCATTGGTCGGTGCAGTCGCCGGGCGCGCCCGGCGCGAGCTATACCACCGTCAATCTGCGCCGCTCCAAGGGCTATGAAGGTTTCGGCGGGTCGAAGGACGGCAAGTTCCTGTACGGCCTGTTGGAAGGCCCGTTGTGGGATGCCGACAAGAAGGATTGGGAAAAGGTCGACGGCAAGGAAGCCGCGCGGATCCTCGAATTCGACGTCGCGGCGGAAAAATTCACCGGCCGCTACTGGCACTATGTGTTCGAGCACAACGGCCATGCGATCGGCGACTTCAACATGATCGACGCCACCAGCGGCCTGATCATCGAGCGCGACAACGGCGAAGGCACCGCGGACAAGGCCTGCCCGCAAGGCACCCGCGGCGAGAACTGCTTCCCGGACCTCGCCAAATTCAAGCGCGTCTACAAGGTCGAACTGTCAGACGCCAATGCCGGCAAGCCGGTGCGCAAGATCGCCTTTATCGACCTGATGAAGATCAGGG
>JAYSPJ010000128.1:0-6222 GCA_043722155.1 Bradyrhizobium sp. | reverse complement strand
CCGATTCCGAACGAGGCGCCCGACGCGCTCGCCGAAACCATGCTGCGCCGACTCGAGACCGTGCGACGGCGCATTTCGTTCTGTAAGAACCTGACCGAAAAAGAAGTTGGGTAATATCAGTATGATGTGATTCAATCGGTGTTGCGAGACATCGACGGAGGATCGCATGTGGACCGACACCACCCGTAAGCAGTTTGCCAGAGGCAGCCTACGTTTGCCAAGCGATTTGACCGACGCGGAGTGGGCGGTTCTGGAGCCGCTGTTTCCGGCTCGGTCGCACCGGGGACGCCCGCCGGTGTGGAGTTACCGGCAGATCGTCGAGGCGCTGCTCTATCTGCTGCGCGGGTTGCCATGGCGGATGTTCGAGACACGAATCGTGGCTAGCCGGCTGGACGCTGTGAAGTCAGCTGAGAACTGCCGCCGCGTCGCACGCCGGATGTCCTTTACCCCGCGCTCGCCAGGGGTCGCCTTGGCGCTTGAGAATTTTGCTCTCATCTTCGTTCCTTAGTCACTGCGATGAGACCAAAATCCTCCTCTATCGAATACCCTCAATCTGTCTCATTGGTGCTGACGCCGGACAATGAGGCCGGTTACCGCACCTTGCCGAGCCTAGGCATGCATCCGCTTGTTCCACAGCCGCCCCGCTTCCTCGCATGTGGGCCGGCGCGGTCCCTCAGCGCCACACATATTGCACATCACTGCGAAATGCTTGGCATACACATGCTCGTAAAACCCCACATCGGTCGATGCACAGAAGGGGCACGCCGACAGCTGCAGGTCTGGCACGATGGCCAAAGGTCGGCGCATGTTCTCCTGAATTGCCATTCACCACCCCACCAGATTGCCGCTCTCTCGCCATGGCGCTTCCCGCCGGCAAAAAAGTTCAGAACCGGTCGTTCTCGATTGCCTGCATCTGGTCATCCGAAAGACCGAAATGGTGCCCGACCTCATGCACAGTGACATGGGTCACAAGGTCGTCAAGCGCGACGCCAGTGCGGATCCATTCATGCAACAGCGGACCACGGAACAATGAAATGATGGGCGGCAAGTCGCCCGACGACCAGATCGATTGCTCGCTGAGGGGGTGCCCCTGATACAGGCCTGTCAGGTCCCACGGATCATCCAGCCCTACAGCGCGCAATGTCTCGCTATCGGCAAATTCCTCGACGCGAATTACCACATCGCCGAGATAATCGCGGAACATCCGGGGTAAGCGCTGGACTGCCTTGCGCGCCAGGCCCTCAATGGCAGCGGCGTCGGGTGTATCGGAGATCCTGTCAATCATCCCACCCATATGGGGAAGATCCACCGCCGATACCATGTTCGCCGGCGTAGCGGCGCGGCGGGTCGGGCATGGAGAAGATGCCGCTCCGCCTCGTCGCGGAGCATCTTGAGATATTGCATGAATGGCGTGCCGCCGGTGCTGACCGCAGTGTCGTTGCCGGTCGGGACATTTGCCTGGCGATGACTGGAGCTGGCCGCATATTCGAGATGGCGAGTGCGAAAGCGGGTCAAGCGGATGACGCATTCATTATACGCTTCGCGCAGCGACGGGCGGCCCGACGCGGCGAAGTCGCGCAAGCGGCTGAGGTCTCACCCGCCCGAGCGGACGGCGGCTTCTGCGGCCTGAAACCCGATCCTGGAGTGCTGGCCGTCGCAAAATGGCTTTGTCGTCGAAGCGCCGCAACGACACAGGAAAATCCGGCTCTTTCCCGAAAAGTCGTAGAGATTGCCGTCGCCATCGCGCAGCTCAAGCTGGCTCAAATCTCCGGTCAGGAGATACGGGCCGTTCTTTGTCGCAACAATCTCTACCGCCATGCCATCCTCCCTACGCTGCTGCTTGCGTCCCGATGCGCGCCGGCGTTGCCGGTTCATGGATGAATGGGCCGGTCATCTCCGTAAAACCGAACAGGCGGAGGGCGCGGGTGCCGTCGAAATCGAGCACCCGAAGGTCGTCGGTCTCCGACAGACCGCGTGCGACAATGTCGAAATGCATGCCGTAGCGCGCCTTGGCGAGCCCGAGGGGGATGTTGTAGGCGAGGAACTTGTCGATGCCCTTGGCGGCGAGCTTCTCCAACAGTTCGGGATCGTCGATTGAGGCGTGCGAGGTCAGGACCACTAGGGGCCCGCTGCCGGCGAACAGGATGAAGACGTTCATGACATGCTCCTCCAACCGTTTGGATCTGGCGGCCGGCCGGCAGTGTCGATGTCAGCGATCGTCCATCGCTTTGGCCACCGGCGGCGCGAAACGGCTTCAGTATAGCACCATCTCGCTTGAGGGTATAGTCCAGGCCATCGGGACTTTCTCTTGAGCGGCATGCCGCCGGCTATGGGCGGTGGAGCATAGCGGGTATGATCGGCCGTCGTCTGCGCATTCACGGTCTGGTTCAGGGTGTATCATTTCGTGACTGGGCGGTGCGGGCGGCCCGGTCGCGAGGGCTGACCGGCTGGGTGCGCAATTTGCGCGATGGCAGCGTCGAGGCACTGGTGGTCGGGGAGCCCGGTGCGGTCGAGGCATTCACCGCCGATTGCCGGCGAGGACCGGTCGCCGCGCGCGTGGATCGCGTCGATCATCGGGAGGAAAGCGCATCGCCGATCGAAGGCTTCACGATCCTGCCGACCGGAACCGTCCGGCAAGGGGACCGAGATCGCCTGGGGCGGCCCTGATGGCAATTGTGTTGCCAGCCATTAGGACTGAACCGGAGAATCCCGGATTATTTTCCTCTTTGGCTCGGGGCCAGACAACCTCGAGCTCGCCGCCCAGGCAGCGCTTCGTATGAAGCGATCGGACATGCAACTGCCCCCCGAGGACCTGCAGCGAATCGCGGCACGGACGCTGGCGCACTACGACCGGCAGGCGCAGGCGTTCTGGGAAGGCACGCGCGATCACGACGTGAGCCAGAACATTACCGCGCTGCTGCAGGCCATCGCGACGCCGCCGCCTTACGTGCTGCTGGACTTCGGATGCGGCCCCGGGCGCGACCTCAAGACGTTCAAGGCGCTCGGTCATGATGCCACCGGCCTCGAAGGGTCGCCGCAGCTGGCCGCGATGGCGCGGGCCAACAGCGGATGTGAAGTGCTCGAGCAGAGTTTCCTCGCGCTGGATTTGCCCGGCAGCCACTTCGACGGGGTGTTTGCCAACGCGGTGCTATTCCATGTTCCCAGTCAGGAACTGCCGCAGGTGCTCAAGGAGTTGCACGCGACGCTGAAGCCGGGCGGCGTGTTGTTCAGCTCGAATCCCCGCGGCGACGGCCAAGAGGGCTGGAACGGCGACCGTTATGGCGCCTTCCACAGTTGGGAAGCTTGGCGCGAATTCGTGACCGCCGCCGGGTTCGTGGAGCTGTCTCACTATTATCGGCCCACCGGCGTGCCGCGCGAACAGCAACCCTGGCTGGCCAGTGTGTGGCGAAAACCAATGGCCATTGGCAAGATGTCACGTCCTCGCTTGCGGCACCTTTAGTCGCAGCAATTCCCGGACAGCAGAAGCCAGTGTTCGGATTTGTACTGGCATCTCCAGAACACAATGTTTGACCGGCGCCCGTGCAGCCAGGACTCCCGTGAATCTGAGAATCGGGATACAAGGCCGCAAGGGGAATCGAGGTGCCGGCTGGTCTGGCCCTTTCGACAAATCGGAGCAATATTGAGGTAAGCGACATGAAACCGATGACAGAGCAGCACCTTGCAATTCTGCGCCGGCATATGGTCGAGGTGATCGAGATCCAAGCTGACCTCACGACCGGGGAACTCGGCAAGGAGCAGCTCGACACGCGCGTACTGGACGCGATGCGGCGGAGTCCCGCGGCACCACTTCGTCCCTGACCAGCTTGCAGCTCTTGCCTCCATGACACGCCTCTGCCGATCGGCTTCAACAAGGCGATCTCTCATTAGCCGGTAAGGCGAAGACCTTCGTGCCGCGATCCCTTATGCCATAGGTCCAGCGATGCTTGGCGGGATCGTCGCCAGTTGTTCCCCCGTCAGCAACTTGGGCAGACGGTGGGGAGGGGCTGCAAAACTGCGAAGCTTGATTCTGCCGAGACCAAATAGGCCACTCGTGCCGGCTGACGCCATGAATTGGCTTTGCTGCGTGAGTCTGCAACCCTAACGATCGGCGTACCAAGTGCGCCCGCCGAAAGCACGATTCCGGCACGCGCGGCGAGGCGCAACTTCTCGTCGCCTGTGATACAGTGGACAGCACTCGCCTCGCGGCCGTCGAATTCGATGTGGGTGACAATTGCGTCCGTCACGATGTGGAGATTGGGCCGCCGCGGGCGGGTTTCAGATAAGCGCGGGCCGTCGACACACGCCTGCCCTTGGCCGTTGTCGTCTGGGAATAACCGACCCCTTCGATGTCTTCACCGCAGAAATCGGCGCAGCGCTTCACGCCAATGCTTTCCGCTGCATCGATAAAGGCCTCGCTCAGGGGGCATGCGCCATCGTACGTCCTCGACACTGAGCGGGCCCCCGCAGCCATGATAGGCATCGGCACCACGGCTCTGGTTTTCTGACATGCGGAAATAGGGCAGGACATCGTCGTATGACCAGCCGGTGGCACCCATTTGCTGCCAGAGATCATAGTCGCAGGGCGCGCCGCGCAGGTAAATCATGCCGTTGATCGAACTGGAACCGCCCAGCACCTTGCCGCGAAACATCGCGAAACTGCGCCCGTCCAGTTCCTTTTCCGGCTCGCTATTGAAGTGCCACATATAACGCGGGTTCGCCAGAACGCGCGCGAAACCCAGCGGCACGCCGATCCAGGGGCTGTCGTCCACAGGCCCTGCTTCAAGCAGCAGGACCCGATTGGTCGGGTCTTCACTTAGCCGAGCGGCGACGACAGCGCCGCTCGCCCCCGATCCGACAACGACATAATCATATTTCTGAAGCAGGATTGGTCATCTGCACTTCAGCTATTGTTCAAGCCTCGCCACGCCAGCGCACCGCCATCGACGGCGTAGACCGAACCGGTGATGAAAGACGAATCCTCCGAGGCCAGGAAGCAGGCAAGTTTCGCCACTTCCTCCGACTTGCCCAGGCGCGGGATAAGGTGGCTGCCGCAAAGCAGATCCATGGTCGCCTTCTTGTCTTCGGCGACTTCGAGATATTTCTGCATCATCGGCGTGTCGATCGAGCCGGGACAATAGCAGTTGCAGCGGATATTATATTTGGAGAGATCGACCGCCGTGGCCTTGGTAAGCATGATAACGCCGCCCTTGGCCGTGCAATAGGCCCCTGATTTCGGGAACGCGACCAGCCCGCCTGTCGAAGCGACATTGATGATCGATGCGCCGCGGGTGCTGTTCCTGAGATAGGGCGTCGCGTGCTTGGTGCCGAGCCAGAGCGCGCGCAGGTTCACCTCGTAAACGGTGTTCCATACCTCTTCCGACATCTCGTCAATCGACGTTTCGGACGTAAGATCAGTCTCATGAACCGCGGCATTGTTATGCAGAACGTCGATGCCCCCGAAATGGGCAGCCGTCTTGTCCATCAGCGCCTTGATCGCCTCGCTGCTGCGGACGTCACACTGAACGACGATGGCCTCGTTGCCGTCTCCGGCTATGAGCGCCGCCGTCTCGTCGGCGCGTTCAGCGTTGATGTCGGACACGGCGACCCGCCCACCCTGGCGGGCCATCTCGACGGCGCTGGCGCGCCCCATCCCGCTGCCTGCACCCGTGATGACGCAGACCTTGCCGTCCAGCCGGTTTCCCATTTCGATCCCTTCGCGATTATTTGGCGTTCTTGACCGGCCAGACGAGCGGTACGCTCGCAACATTGGCGACCATGCCGGTGCTGTAACCGATCGGCGCGCCCGGCTCGAGGCTGAACTCAGGTATACGCTTGAGCCATTCCTCAAGCGTGGTCACGAGTTCCAGACGCGCGAACAGCGCCCCGGCACAGCGATGGGCACCGCTACCGAACGTGAGATGGGGTGCGCCCCTGCGCGTGAAGTCTACGACCCAGGGATCGGGGTAAACAGTCTCGTCGAGTCCGGCGAGCGCGGTCGGCAGCAGGACCATTTCGCCGTGCTTGAGCTGCACGCCGTCATATTCCTGATCCTTGGCGATCATGCGGCCTTCCGAGAAGACCGGGAAACGGCGGAACAGTTCCTCCGCGCCCTGCCCGATCTTCTTTGGATCCGAGCGCAGTTCTGCGACCTTGTCGGGATTGCGCGCCAGATAGATCATGGTGAAGTTGAGGAACGCCACCACGGTATCGAGGCCTGCCAGC
>JAYSPJ010000127.1:0-11169 GCA_043722155.1 Bradyrhizobium sp. | reverse complement strand
GGACGAAGCCGGGCGCGGAGTTGACCATGCCGAAAATCCGCACCCAATGCGAAATCCGGTCGAGATCGCCCAGCGCTCGCTTGAGATCGCCCAGCATCGACAGCGCCGTGAACCTTGCGGCGGCATAGCCCTGTTCGAGGGTCAACTCGCCTCCGACCTTGCCGAGCGGCTTCGCCAGTGGCCCTTCGGGGCTCTGCGGTCCGTGCCCGGCGATCACAGCCCGGTTTCCGATCAGGCGGACATTGACGAAGGGCAGGACCACGCCGGGCGGTGGCGTGAAGGCCGGCGGCAGGATCAGGCCGAGAGCGGCGAGGCGGGATTCGATGTTGGCCATGGAATACTCATCTTGCGGAAGGATCGGGCTGACGGACCGCAGGAGCGGCAAGGCAAGAACCGGGCATCGTGCGATTGCCTCATCCTGGCTCAAAACTGTTCGGATGCAGATCCTGTCTGTGGCAAAATGCCGGCACATGATCCCCTGCGAAGGAGACGCCGATGTCCACGCGTATGTTGATCCTGCTGGCTGCAGCGGGCGTGCTGCTGCAAACCGGCGCCGGCCGCGCCGACGCCATCGACGGTGACTGGTGCAGCACCGACGGACTGCGGATGTCGATTCACGCCGAGAAGATTACCACACCGGGCGGCAAGCAGATCGAAGGCAACTACAGCCGTCATGCCTTTGACTATGTCGTTCCGCCAGGGGAAGACGGTTCGGGCGACGTCGTGAACATCATCCTGCGCGGAGAGTATCTCGCGCTGTCGCGCCAGGGGCCGGCCGATGGACCCATGAGAGAATGGCATCGCTGCAAGGAAACCATCAGCTGACCGCTACCGTTTGGCGGCGCGAACCGGCTTTTGCGTGCCGTCTTTTCCGCGATGCAACCTGGCGAAATCGGCCAGCATGGTGTCGGCGGAGATCACGCGGTTCCTGCCCAGGTGTTTGGCGGCATAAAGCGCCTGATCTGCCTGCCCGAGAAACCCCTCGGGCCCGACATCGCTGCCTGGGGCCAGCGTCGCCACGCCGACGCTGAGCGTGACCCACGGTCCCGCGCCCGATGCGCCATGCTTGATCCGCAGGTCCATGACGGCTTCGCGAAGCCGTTCGGCAACCCTGCAGACACCCTCCGGTCCGGTCCCGGGCATGATGACGGCAAACTCTTCGCCGCCATAGCGTGCCGCCAGATCGACGGGCCGAAGGGCGTTCTCCCTGATGACGGCGGCCACCGCACGCAGACACTCGTCGCCGCTCTGATGGCCGTGTTGATCGTTGAAGAGCTTGAAATGATCCACATCGGCAAACAGCAAAGCCAGCGGCTTCCCTGTCCGCTGGGCGCGCGACCATTCGGTCTGCAGTGCTTCGTCGAAGGCGCGTCGATTGGCGAGGCCAGTCAGTCCGTCCTTGGCGGCCAGTGTCTTCAAGGCTATTTCCGCCCGCTTCTGGTCGGTCATGTCGCGCAAGGTTTCGACCACCGCGATCAGATTGCCGTCTTCATCGTGGATCGGCCCGGCATCGATCGCCAGATACAAATGGTTGCCCAGCTTCGGCATGACACACCAGTTCTCGGCACTCGAACCGAGGCGGTTATCCTCCGGCACGGCGTGTTCGGAGTAGAGCTCGCGGACTTTGTCCTGCCTTCCGAGGGCCACCAGATCCGCCAGACAATACCGGCGCTTCTCATAAAAGGCACGCCAGTGCAGCGACGTTCCCAGGACTTCGGATGCGGCGACGCCGGTCAGCCGCTCGCAGGCGCGGTTCCAGATCACGACGCGCCGCTGGGGGTCGATGACGAAGGTCGGGACGACCAGATGCTGCATCAGCCGCACCGCATAGGAATGTGCGACCTCTACGCCTCTTGCGTGAGCCATCTCGTATCCTTCCCTAACGCCGCCATTGTTGAATTGGTTGCGGCGGCCTTTGTGCAGTGGCCCAAAACCTCTTCGGGCAACCGCGAAATCCTTTGGTCACTAAGCCACGGCTGTCGCCGTCAGCGGACGCGGGCCGAACAGGTGCCTCACCTCCGGGCCCGGTTTGGCGGCGCTGAACAGATAGCCCTGCATCTCGGTACAGCCGAGCGCGCGAAGCAGTTCCTTCTGCTCCAGCGTCTCGACGCCTTCCGCTGTCGTCGTCATGTTGCGGGAGGCGGCGATGTTCACCACCGCCTGCACGATCGCCGACGAGCCGTCGATTTCCGCGATGTCGCTGATGAAGCAGCGGTCGATCTTGATCTTGTCGAAGGGGAAGCGCTTCAGATAGCTCAGCGAGGAATAGCCGGTGCCGAAATCGTCCAGTGCGATGCGCACACCGATGGCGCGCAGCTGATGCAGGATGGCAAGCGCGGTTTCGTCGTCGTGAATCAGCACCGCCTCGGTGATTTCGAATTCCAGCCGGCTCGCCTGAAGGCCGGAGCTCGACAGAGCGCTGATGATCTTCAACGCCAGCGTCGGGCATTTCAACTGAACGGGCGAGACGTTGACGGCGATACGGATATGATCCGGCCAGGTGGCAGCCTCGGCGCAGGCGGTCCTCAGCACCCATTCGCCGAGTTCAACGATCAGGCCGGTATCCTCCGCCACCGGGATGAACTCGGCGGGAGAGATCATGCCGCGTTCGGGATGGCGCCAGCGCAGCAGGGCCTCGCAGCCGGTCACCTCGTCGCGGCGAAGATCGACCAGCGGCTGGTAGTGGATTTCAAAGCCGCCATCTACCAGTGCCTGGCGCAGGTCCTGCTCCATCGCAAGCCGTGCCTTCGCGCAGGCATCCATGGCCGGCTCGAAGAAGCGATGGGTTCGGCGTCCTCCGGCCTTGGCGCTGTACATCGCAAGGTCGGCGTTCTTGATCAGCTGATCCAGGTTGCTGCCGTCCTGCGGCGCCAATGCAATGCCGATGCTGGCGTCGGTAGAGAGCTGGTGACCGAGGCATTGATAGGGTTGCCGGATCGACTCGTGAATGCGGGTCACGAATTCCACGACGTCGCGGACGCTCCGGACGCCGGTCTGGATCACCGCGAACTCGTCGCCGCCGAGCCGCGCGATCAGGTCGGACTCGCGGATGCAGTTCCGGATGCGGCCAGCCACCGCCTTCAGCAGTTCGTCGCCGACACGGTGCCCGAGCGAGTCGTTGATGCCCTTGAACTCGTCGATATCGATATAGAGCAGGGCGAACTGCTCGCCCCGGCTGGTTTGCTGCAGCTCGCGCTCGATCTGTTCGCGGAACAGCACCCGGTTCGGCAGATCGGTCAGCGCGTCGTAATGCGCAAGGTGCGCGATCCGCTCATCGGCGCGCCGTCGCTCGGTAACGTCGTCGACGACGTTGATCAAGTACCGGGTTTCGCCGGTCTGGCCCGGAATTCCGATGCGCCTTGACGTGAGGAATCGCTGGCCCAGGGCCTGGGTCTGCCACGGACGGATATCCAGGAACAGGCCATCGGGGCTGTTCAGTGCGTTTTTGTCGTCCGCTGCGATAATGTCGGCGGTCTCCTTGGGAAACAGATCGAGCGCGGTCTTGCCGACGATTTCCTCGCACGGCAGCCCGAATTGAGTTTCGGCCACCCGGTTGGCCAGGACGTAACGGCCATCGCGGACGTCCTTGACGGTGATCTGCGTCGGGATGTGATCGACGATCTGGCGCAGGAATGCATAATTGCGGTCGCGCTCCTGCTCGAGGTTCCGGCGCTCCGTGATGTCTTCTATGGTGGCAACCCATCCGCCCTGCGCCAGCGGCTGATTGACGATCTGGAATGCCCGTCCGTCTCCGGATTCCGTGATCGTGCGGGTGACTCTGCCCTGTTCGACGTTGCGCAGGACGTTCGAACAAAACGCGTCGACGCTTCCGTCGAAGGAACCCGTGTCCTGGCGATGCTGGATGAGGTCCCGGAAGCGACAGCCCGGCTTTGCGACGTCGGTCGACAGCCCGTACATATCGATGTAGCGCCGGTTGCAGAGGATGACGCACGCCGATGCGTCATAGAGCACGAGGCCCTGCGTCATATTGTTCAGGGCGGTGTCGAGCTGCTGTTTCTGCAAGCCCAGCCGTTGCTGCGATTCCTGGTTTTGCCGGGTCACCTGCCGGATGATCAGGAACAGAACGAAAGCGATCGCCAGCGCGGACAGCACGGCGGCGGTGACCATGAACCGGGTTTGCGCAAGCCAGTCGGCCAGCACCGCCGAGATTGTCGTGGTAGCGATCACGACAATCGGGAATCGGCTCAAGGCGGACGCCGTACCCAGCCGTTCCATATCATCAACGGGGCTCCGCACGCGAAGAGTCTGCCGGCCTCCCTCGGTCAGAACCTTGTTCAGCAGCGGCGCCCCCTTGAATTTTTGCCCGATCATCGATTCGATACGAGGGTAACGTGCCAGCAGCGTCCCATCGCGATGGAACATGGAAATCGCGGCACCCTCGTCGAGCGCGACCGATGCGAAGAATTTTTCAAAATGCAGGGAATCAATCCGCCGCGCCATCACGCCGAGAAAAACCCCGTTCGGGCCGCTCAGCCGATGGGCGATGACCGTGGCCCAGTCGCCGGTCATGTAAATGCGGGCCGGCTCGGCTATCGCAGTTTTCGATTCAGCGTCCGATTTGAGGGTCTTGAAATAGGCGCGGTCGGCGATGCTGATGGTTGGCAGCGGCCATGTTCCCGATGAGTTGATAAACTTGCCATCCGAATCAAAGATGCCGACGTCGCTGATGTAGGGCAAAACGCTGACCTTGGATTTCAGCATCAGATGGGCGTCGTGGGTCGACATCCAGCTGCTGAAAATCTCCGGCGAGACTATCTCGGAAAATTTCATCTTGGAGATCAGGTCGTTGGCAATGATCTCGGTGTCCTCGAACTGCTGGTCGAAGTGCCGGGTCAGCAGCAGGACGGTGTTTTCGAGTTCGCGCTCGCTGTTGCTGAGAGCACGCTCGCGGAATTTGCCGGCCATTGTCATGGTGCCGACGATGATCGCCGCGACCAGGAGGCAGCCACAGAGGATCAGCGAGAGGATCGGCCCTCGGCGCATCGACGCGAGAACGCGATGCGAATCGATTGCCCCGGCAAAATTGCCCCAGACGCCGGAATCCAGCTTGCGCATTCCCCACTCCCTGGGGAACATGCATACAATGCACAAATGGAACTCCGGTTAGGAAATCCGGTTACTTAAGGTTTAACGGCGCGTCCGGACCGCAGAAAAATGAGCTGCGATGGCCCTCAAGACGGTTTGCGGGAAGGATTTCGTAACCATCCCACCACGCCGGCGGGGAAGAAATAGACGCTGGCGATCAACAACAGGCCGGGCCACGGCAGCCGGCGATCCGGGTGCAGAAAATTCCGGCAGCAGCGGCAGTCCGGCCCGGCATGGCGCAGCCACAGCGCGTCGAGCATGCCTGCGCGGGCGGCGACCAGAGCAGCGAGACGGTTGGCCGGACGAACATTGCAGTTCGATGTTTCGGCCGCGGGCGACTTCAGCGAAGGCAGGTTCCGAAGTTCATTGGGTCGGCCCGCGAACCAGACGTTGCTCACCAGGCGTGCCGCCGATCCCCGCGACGTTGCGCCAGTCCGACTGCGCTTCTTCCGCGCTTTCGAAAATATGCGCCGCGACGCCGCGCCTTTCCAGCGCTTCGCCGAGCTTGATGCGAAGGAAGCCTGAGGTGGTGTAGCGCGAGACGCCCGAATAGAAGCGGTCGGCGAGGCCCCGCACCATGGCCGAATACTCGTCGAGCAGTTCGGGCACGATCGAGAAATTGTCGTAATTGACGATGGCGTAGACCCGCCGGCCGAGCCCGCCGAGCCGCGCTTCGACGGCTTTGGCGATGGCATCGATGTCGGCGCGTCTGCGCAATGCAAAACGCTCCAGATTGACGAAGAACAGGTTCTGCTGCTCATCGAGCGTGAAGCGCTGATCGAGCGGAATCGCAAGCATGTCCTCGCGCAGGTCCATCGCGCCCTCGCGGAAGATCCGCGGGTCCATGCCAATCGGATCGCGCGGCACCAGCGGCTTGAAATCCATCAGTGCGAGGATATCGCGCTCTATGTCGATGCCGGGGGCGACTTCGACGAGCTCGAGTCCGTCGGGCCTGAGGGCGAAGACGCAGCGCTCGGTGACGTAGAGGACGCTCTGTCCGCGCGCGGTCGCGTAAGCACCGCTGAACGTCACATGTTCCACGGCTTCGACGAATTTGCGCGCCTTGGCTTCCTCGAGGATGGCGAGCTTGCCGCCGGACAGCGCGATGCGCAGGCGTCCGGCGCCGAAGGTGCCGACGAAGATCGCTTTCTTGGCGTTCTGGCTGATGTTGATGAAGCCTCCGGCGCCGGCGAGTTTGGGGCCGAATTTGCTGACGTTGAGATTGCCGGCGCGATCGACCTGGGCGAGGCCGAGAAACGCCGCGTCGAGACCTCCGCCGTCATAGAAATCAAACTGATAGGGCTGGTCGATTACCGCCTGGGTGTTGATGGCGGCGCCGAAATCGATGCCGCTGGCGGGGATGCCGCCGATCGTCCCCGGTTCCGCCGTCAGCGTGATGAGGTCGATGATCCCTTCCTCGTTGGCGACCGCCGCGATGCCGTCGGGCATGCCGATGCCGAGATTGACGACGCTGTTTGGCTTCAGCTCGAACGCCGCGCGGCGCGCGATGATCTTGCGCTCGCTCATCGGCATCGGCGGCAGCGAGCCGGCGCGCACCCTGATCTCGCTGCTGAACGCGGGATTGTATTGCGTGCCGAAAGTCTGCCAGTGATTCTCCGGCTTTGCCACCACGACGCAGTCGACCAGGATGCCGGGAATCTTGACCTGGCGCGGATTGAGGCTGCCGCTTTCGGCCACGCGCTCGACCTGCGCGATCACGATGCCGCCGGAATTATGCGCCGCCATCGCGATCGCCAGCGCCTCCAGGGTCAGCGCTTCCTTCTCCATGGTGAGGTTGCCGTCGGGATCGCCCGTGGTGGCGCGGATGATGCCGACGTCGATCGGAAAGGTCTTGTAGAACAGACATTGCTGGCCGCCCAGCGTGACCAGTTCGACCATGTCCTCGGTGGTGCGGGCGTTGAGCTTGCCGCCGCCGTTGCGCGGATCGACGAAGGTCCCCATGCCGACGCGCGAGATATGTCCGGGCCGTCGCGCCGCGATGTCGCGAAACATATGGGTGATGACGCCCTGCGGCAGATTGTAGGCCTCGATCCGGTTGGATATTGCAAGCTGCTGCAATTTGGGCGCAAGGCCCCAGTGGCCGCCGATGACGCGCTTGATCAGCCCTTCATGCGCGAAATGATTGAGGCCGCGATCCTTGCCGTCGCCTTGTCCCGCGGCATAGACCAGCGTCAGATTGTGGGGCTTGCCCTGCGCATAGGGTGCGTCGCCCTCGCTGGCGAGATAAAGCTCCTCCAGCGCCAGCGCGATTTCCTCGGCGAATCCGATGCCGACAAATCCGCCGGTAGCGACCGTGTCGCCGTCGCGAATCAGGCGCACGGCTTCCGCCGCCGTGACGATCTTGCCCTTCTCCGGGTTGCGCAGATAGGGCAGGGCTGGATGCTGGCTCACGGCGTTCCTCCCGGGATTGCGTCAAACCGCTGCCGGTTTCCCGATTGTCGGCGGCGACGTTCTGCGCCTTGGCACATGCGATCATAGAAGTCTGGATCGGAAGTTGGTTTGCTTCAAATCAAAAGGGACGCGGATGCGGGCCGTGAGTGGTGAGCCATGCCCGCCGCCCATGAACCGATCCGGCTCGGGAATGGCTTTGGAAGGCGGCCGGGAAGCCCGATGCGGCGTTGTCGAAGTGGACGCGGAGTGAAGGTCAGCGCGTGTGCGCGATCAGCGGCGATAGCGCTCGCCGCGCGCATGGGCCGGACGGTTTTCCTGCGGCGGGCGGCTCGCCAGGCTGGCGCGCGCCTCGCTGGCGGCCGGAATCGCCGGCCTCAGTTCTTCCAGAAAGATCGGCCTGGAGAAGTAGTAACCCTGCGCATAGCGGATTTTGGTGGCGGCCTGCAGGTAGGCGAGTTCCTCGAAGGTTTCGATGCCTTCTGCGATCACCGTCATGCCGAGTGCCTCGCTCAGCGATTCGATCGCCCGCAGGATGCCCTGGCTGCGCGGGCGCTTGTGAATGTCGGTGATGAAGGAGCGGTCGATCTTGATTTCATCGGCGGTGATGTCGGCCAGCGCCGACAGGGACGAATAGCCGGCGCCGAAATCGTCGATCGATATCCGCACCCCCAGTTTCCGGAAGATCGGCAGGATATCGTTCTGGAAATGGGTTCTGGTGACGAAGGCGTCCTCCGTCACCTCGATCATGAAGCGCTCGGGATAGCCGGTGGCTTCCAGTGCCAGCGCAAACTGTCGCATGAATTCCGGATTGCAGGCCTGCTTGGCTGCGACGTTGATGCTGATGGAAGCGTCGGAGCCGAAGGTTTCGTTGATGAGATCGATCGATTTGACGATCTCGGCCAGCACCAGATGCGTGAGTTCGTCGATCAGCCCGAGCTCGACGGCGAGATTGATGAAAGTGCCGGGGGCCTGGATGACACCCTCATCGTCGCGCAGCCGCACCAGTGCCTCGATGCCCTTGATGTCCTGGGTCCGGATATCGACCTTGGTCTGGAAGGCGCAGCAAAAGCGTTTCTCCAGGATGGCCAGTCGAAGCGACTGCTCGACCTTCATGCGCGCCAGCGCCTCGCGCTCCATGCTGCCGTCGAAGAAGGCGGCGGAGCCCTTGCCGGCATTCTTGACGCTATACATCGCGATATCGGCGTTCTGACGCAACAGCTCGTAGCTGCGGCCGTGCTCGGGATAAAGGCTGACCCCGATCGAGGTCGAAGCGAAGATTTCCGATCCGTCGATGAAGAACGGCGCCCTCAGCCGCTCCAGCGTAAACCGGATGTATTCCGCCACCTCCTGCTCGCTCTGGATCGGATTGAGCAGCAGCAGGAATTCATCGCCGCTGATCCGCGACAGCATGTCGGATTCGCGCAAGTCCATCCCGAGCCGCTTTGCGACTTCGATCAGCAGCGCATCGCCGATCGGATGGCCGTAATAGTCGTTGATGTGCTTGAAATTGTCAATGCCGAGAAACGCCAGCGCGAACCTGCCGTGCGGCTGGTCGCGCTGCAAAAGACTATTGGCGCGGTGCTCGATCACGCCCCGGTTCGGCAGGCCGGTCAGCTCGTCGTAGTAGGCCGACCGGAACAGGTGATCCTCGATGTCCTTTTGCTCGCTGATGTCGGCGGAGCTCGACAGCAGCAGGTCGCGGCCCGCGATTCGAACCGGCCGGTGGGTGGTGAGAAGGATCTGTCTGGCCTGGCCGCTGCTGACGCATTCCTCGGCAACCGCGTGGCGGCCGGTGCGCAGCAGCTCAATGCCGGTCTTGCGGCGATGGTCCAACTCCTTCGACGCAGGCGCCTCCGGTTCGCTGCCGGCCATCCTGAGCTGCGCCGCCGCGGCGTCGTTCACCAGCAGGAAGCGGCCCTGCTCGTCCTGAACCGTCACGCCGGTCGGAAGCATTCTGAAGACATCCCTCAGAATTCTCAGTTCGGTAGCGAGAGCGAGTTCGCTGTCGCCTTCGGTCGCGGCGATCCGCTGGTCGTGCTGGGTCCGGCTTTGCATGCCGCCGACTTTGACGGAAGCTCTTGTAGTTTTGGTTAAGTGGACCTCAAAAAGTCGGCGTCTGCCGCGCGAGCGCGCGATCTGAATTGGGCCCGCCTTAATCGTCATTAACAGAACCATAACGCGATTTCGGAATGCCCGGTCATCGGGAAACCCGCGCGCTCGATGCATTAAAAAAACAGGCTCTTCAGCTGGTGGGTATCCGGCACTGCATCGTGCAGTGAACCCCGGTCTTCAGGAAGGCAATTTCGGTCTTGCCGTCGAACGACGAGAGCGCCGATTTCAACAACTTGGTGCCAAAGCCGGCCGCCCCGACGCTTCCGATCGGGGGACCTTCGGTCTCGTCCCAGGCGATGTTGAGCCGGTCGTCGGTCACCGACCACGTCACCTGCAGGAGGCCGCGCGGGGAGGAGAACGCGCCGTACTTGCCGGCATTGGTGGCGAGCTCGTGGAATATCAAGGCCAGGCTCACCGCCAGCTTGTCGGGAAGAAACAGCGGATTCCCGTTCAGGCTAAACCGCACATGTCCGTAAGGTCCGAGCTCGGAGACCAGGAGATCCCTGATATCGCAACCCAGGCCGTCGACCCTCGCGATCAGGTCATCCGTCCTGGACAGCGCCCGTATCCGCTGATCGATGCTGGCCCAGATACCCGGTCGATCGTGCAGCACCTGGTGCAAAACGGCGTGAATTGTCGATAATTTGTTCTTCAGCCGGTGCTGCAGCTCGCCGACAATGAGCTTGCGATATTCCTCTTCCCGGATCAGCCGCTTCGAAATCTCGCGCTGCTGCGCCGCGATCGACCGATAATGCTCGACGCCCCAGATCATGAGGCCGCAGACGATCAGGTACGCGGCCAGCAACGCCAGCCTGGCAAGATCGGCCGTAGCCTCGCTGAAATTGACGGTCATTCCGAGCACGCCGCCGGCCAGCGCCGTCGCGATCCCGAGCCGGTAGCCGCCGAATGCGGTGGCAAACACCACGGCCGGAAAATACGGGGTGAAGAACACATCCGGCCGGACCAGCGCAAGGGCCCACCGCGCCGCGGTCGACAGAGCGAGGCACGCGGCCGCAAATCCTGCCCCGAGCCGCGGCGATGGCGGCGATATTCCCCGCCAGCTCAACCGGAATTCCTCGATCAATTTCCCCATGACTGACATCAGCCGATCAGCGAATCCAAAATAAGGCCGAGCATCGGGCAAAATTCCACGATCCGTGGCCGTTGACAACGCCAGCCGCATCCGGCTCGAGGAGCTGCCACGCAACAAAGCATGGCTTGCGTAGTTCCGGCAGGCCGGAGATATATCTAAAATCAAGAATAATAAGCATGGGAGAGCGACATGGGACGGCTGAACGGCAAGGTCGCGGTGATCACCGGGGCGACCAGCGGCATCGGACTGGCTACCGCGGAGATTTTCGTCGCCGAAGGCGCGAAAATCGTCATCGCCGGACGCCGCGTGCCCGAGGGCGAGGCGCTGGCCAAAAAGCTCGGCGCCAACTGCATCTTCCGCCAGACCGATGTCACCGTCGAGGAGCAGATGCGCGCGCTGATTGCCCTTTCGGTCGACAAATTCGGCCGCATCGACTGTCTCTTCAA
>JAYSPJ010000126.1:0-5708 GCA_043722155.1 Bradyrhizobium sp. | reverse complement strand
TCCGTTCGGCGAGAATTACGGCAAGCCGGCCTGGCAGGAAGTGCCGGGCGAGCATCGCGCCATGCTGCGCCGCCTGATCGTGATCCAGGGCGACACCGAGCCGGCCTCGGTCGAACAGCAGCGCCATCTCGGAAAGACCGCGCCCTCGCTCTACGACCTGCGTAACCTGTTCCAGGTCAATGTCGAGGAAGGCCGCCATCTCTGGGCGATGGTCTATTTGCTGCAGAAATATTTCGGCCGCGACGGCCGCGAGGAGGCCGACGATCTGTTGCGGCGCCGCTCCGGCGACGCCGACTCGCCGCGCATGCTGGGCGCCTTCAATGAGGCGACGCCGGACTGGCTGTCGTTCTTCATGTTCACCTATTTCACCGACCGCGACGGCAAGATGCAGCTGCACAGCCTCGCGCAGTCTGGCTTCGATCCGCTGTCGCGCACCTGCCGCTTCATGCTGACCGAGGAGGCGCATCACATGTTCGTCGGCGAAACCGGCATCAGCCGCATCGTGCAGCGGACCTGCGAAGCCATGAAGGCGGCAGGGATCGACGATCCCAATGATGTCGCGAAGGTGCGGGCGCTCGGGGTGATCGATCTGCCCACCATCCAGAAGAAACTGAACCTGCACTACACGCTGTCGCTCGATCTGTTCGGCTCGGAAGTGTCCACCAACGCGGCGAACGCCTTCAATGCCGGCATCAAGGGCCGCTACCACGAGACCCAGATCAAGGACGACCACCGGCTGCAGAACGACATCTATCCGGTGCTCAAGCTGGTCGATGGCGTGATCAAGCGGGTCGACGAGCCCGCGCTCACCGCCCTCAACATGCGACTGCGCGACGACTACACCCAGGACTGCGCCAAGGGCATGCTGCGCTGGAACAAGGTCATCTCGACGGCCGGCTACGACTTCAAGCTGATTTTGCCCAACGTCGCGTTCCATCGACAGATCGGCGAGTTCAGGGATATCCATGCCACGCCGGACGGTTTGCTGATCGACGATGCCACCTGGAACAGGCGCAAGAGCGACTGGCTGCCGTCGGTGGACGACGGCGATTTCATCGCCTCGCTGATGGTGCCGGTGACTGAGATCGGCAGCTACGCCAAATGGATTTCGCCGCCCAAGGTCGGCATCGACAACAAGCCCGGCGATTTCGAGTATGTGAAGATCGAGACCTGAGGCAGTTGGCGAATGGTGAATGGCGCATAGCGAATAGAGAAAGAACTTCTATTCGCCATTCGCTACTCACTATTCGCCTATCGCAACCCCTCAATCCCATCCCTCTCCCTTGATCCCCGGATTGGCGTAAACGATGCCGCCATCGACCGCGATGGTGGCGCCGACCACATAATCTCCCGCACGCGAGGCGAGATAGATCGCGGCCCCCGCCATGTCCTCGTCGGTGCCGATGCGGCCCGACGGCACCCGCGTCGCCACTTCATCTGAATTGTCGCGCGCCGCCTTGTTCATGTCGGACTTGAATGGCCCCGGCGCGATCGCCGTCACCACGATATGGTCCTTGATCAGTTTCACCGCCATGCGCCGGGTCAGGTGAATGAGGCCGGCTTTGCTGGCGGCATAGGAATAGGTCTCCGCCGGGTTGACGAAGATGCCGTCGATCGAGGCGATATTGATGACCTTGCCGGGCCTGTCGGCGGTGGCGGCGGCGCGCAAGGGCGCGGCCAGCGCCTTGGTCAAGAAGAACGGCGTCTTGAGATTGAGGTTCATCACCTTGTCCCAGCCGCTCTCCGGGAATTCGTCGAAATCGGCACCCCATGCCGCACCGGCATTGTTGACGAGGATGTCGAGCTTGGGCTCGCGCTTTTTGATCTCGGCTGCCAGCATGTCGATGCCGGCCATGGTGGAAATATCGATCGGCAGTGCGATGCATTCGCCGTCATGGGCCGCCGAAAGCTCCCTGGCGGTTGCCTCGCAGGGCCCGGCCTTGCGCGCGGTGATGTAGACCCTGGCCGCGCCTTGCGCGAGAAATCCGGCCGAGATCATCTTGCCGATGCCGCGCGATCCTCCGGTCACCAGTGCGACGCGGCCCTTCAGCGAAAACAGATCCTTGAACATGCGTTCCTCCCTTGGATTTGCCGAAGGTCTTGGGCGCGAGGGAAGGATGAGTCAAGGAACACTCCCCTGTCGTCCCTGCGAACGCAGGGATCCATGATCCCGGCGTTCAAACGGACTCGATGAAAGTGCGGCGCATCTCTCTAAGTTCGGTGGCTATGGGTCCCTGCGTTCGCAGGGACGACAATCAAGCCGCGTCGATCCGCCTGAACCCGTTCCCGAGAGCGGTCGCGGCCCCCGAGGTCAGCACGGGAAGAAACCGCGCGTCCTGATAGTTGCCGTTGAGCGAGACCCGCTGCAGCGCGGTCAAATGACCGGCGCTCTCGGGAAAGATCATGCCCGGCCGCGTCGTCACCGCGGTCTTGAAGCCGGCCGCGCGCGCCAGCGCGAATTCGCGGGGGCCGGCCGCGATCCTGTCGCCATAGGGATAGGCGAGATGGAGGGCGGGACGCTGCAAGGCGCTTTCGATCCGGGCCCGGCTGGTGGCGATCTCGTGACCCGCCATTTCCTCGGTCTGCTTGGCGAGATTGCAATGCGTGATGGTATGCGCGCCGATCGTGACCAGGGGGTCGTCGGCGAACGGTTTCAGTTCATCCCAGGACATGCAGAGCTCGCGGCAAATGGCGGCTTCGTCGACGCCATGGCGCGCGCACAGCGCACTGATTTCGCGCGCAACGTCATGCTCGCCCGGTAACGAGCGCAGCCAGTCGTGCAGCCGGTCGAACGCCTGCTGCTTGGCGGCCGGCGTAGTGGTGTCGAGGCGAGTCGCAACGTCGCCGATCCTGGCTTCGATCGAGGAGGCCCTGGCGATAACCCTCTCGAGCGCCACCCACCACAGCCGCCCGGTGCCCTCGGCGAAATCGCTGGTGACGTAGACGGCAAGGGGCGCGTCAAACTCCCGCATCATCGGCAGTGCGAAATCCCGGTTGTCGCGATAGCCGTCGTCGAGGGTGAAGCAGGCGAAGCGCCGCGAAAAGTTGCGATCGATCAACCGCCGATGCACCTCGTCCATGGTAATGATGTCGATCTGGTGCGACCGAAGATGCCTCAAGGTCATGCGCAGGAATTCCGGCGCGATCTCGAGGTGATGATTGGGCTGGAAATCGGCGTCGCGCCGCGGCCGGACATGGTGCAGCATGAAGATCGCGCCGACGCCCGCGAACAGCGGTCGCATCAGATGATGTGCGCCGGTGAAATGCAGCGCCTCGAGGCCAGCGCGGATGACGTTGGTGCGGAACTGCTTCATTCGGGAACTGGCCGGTTGCGACGTGATTTCGAAGCTAGCGGGTGACCGCTGAAGAAACAGTTAGTCGGATCGCGTCGCGCTACCGGACAATTTTCGTGTTATTTCCAGTTTGACAGTCTCGCAAGGGTTTGTTTTCTCTCTGTTCTCCAGTGCTAGCGCCCCCCTTGTTTCCGAAGTTCGTGTCAGGGGGTGCCGCGATAGCTCACGAACTTCGGAAAACGGGGCGGCAGGCCCCGCGGGATGCCAATGCACGGACTTTTCAGGTGGAGCAGCAAATGGTGGCCGGGCACAATTCCACTGGCCGTCCTTTGGGCGATCGCGGCCTGGACCAGTACCCCCCCGCTGGAAGCCGATCTGGCCGCGCGCTCTAATGCCGCACTGAAGGATACCGTGCTCGACAAGGCGCGGATGGCGGTCGCCGGCCGCGACGTCACCTTTGCGGCGGACGCCTTCTCCGAAGACGGCCGTCGCAGCGCGGTGGCGTCGGTGGAGGCCGTGCCGGGCGTGCGGCTGGTCGACGATCAAACCCGCCTTGTCCCCGAAGCCAAGCCGTTCGCCTGGTCGGCCGAGCGGGATGTCGTTCGGGTCACTCTGGGCGGCAGTTCGCCCCTGCCGGCCAGCAAAAACAGGTTGCTCGAGGCAGCCCGCGCCGGTCTCAGCGGGGTCGAGGTGGTGGATCGGATGAATTTGTCGCGGGGCGCGCCGCCGCGTTTCGACAATGCCGCGCTGCTGCTGCTCGATCAGATCGGCAAATTGAAGGACGGCAAGGTCACGATTTCAGATACCAAGGTCAGCCTTTCCGGCATGGCGCGCGACCTCGGCGGCCGCGAAGCAATCGCGGCTGCGCTGAAAAATCTCCCCGAGGGTTTTTCGGTCGCCGCCAATGAGGTCAGGGCGCCGCCCTATGTCTTCCAGGCCTACAAGGACCCGGTCGCGGTGACGGTGACGCTGACCGGCTATGTGCCGGACAATAACGTCCATGCGGCGATCGCGACCACGGCCGGACGCAAGTTCTTCAAGGAAAAGGTGGTCGACAATCTCAAGGCCAGCGTCGGCGCGCCCTCCGGGTTCGCCAATGCGGTGGTGCCGGCGCTGGGCGCGCTGGCGCGGCTGTCGACCGGCACCCTGGTGGTGTCCGACCGGGAGGTGAAGCTGTCGGGCGACGCCCTCTATGACTCGGCGGCGGTTCAGATCCGTGCCGGCCTCGGCAAAGACTTCCCGCAAGGCTGGCAGTTCAAACCGGAAATCTCGGTCAGGCCCGCGGCGGCGCCGGTCGATGCTACCGTCTGTCAGCAGCTGTTTGCGGATTTGCTGGCCAAGGCAAAAATCCGCTTCGAATCCGGACGCGCCACCATCGATCCGGATTCGGTGGGGCTGGTCGACCGCCTGGTCGAAACTGCGATGCGCTGCCCGACCGTCAATATCGAGATCGCAGGGCACACCGACGCCGACGGCGAGGCTGCATTCAACCAGTCGCTGTCCGAACGGCGCGCGCAGGCCGTGACGGAATATCTGGTCAAGGCAGGGCTGCCCAACAACAGGTTTACGCCGGTCGGCTACGGCAGCACGCAGCCGCTGGCCAGCAACGATACCGACGACGGCAAGGCGCAAAACCGCCGCATCGATTTCGTGGTGAGGAAGAGCGAATGACGTATCTGGCGACATTCCATTGGGGCTGGCTGCTGGCGTCGCTGCTGCTCGGTCTCGCCATGGGCTGGATCGCGGTGGTCCATCGCGGTCAGGGCGTATCGAAGACGACGGCGCGCTGGTTGGCGGGGCTGGCGGCGGCGCTGGTCGCAGCGGCGCTCGCGCAAGTGATTCCCGGCCGCCCGGGCTATTGGCTCGACCTCGGCCTGATCATGTTCGCACCATATCTGGCCGGCTGCGCGGTGGGGTCCTGGCTGCGCGACCGGGCGCTTTCGCGGCATCGGGCATGATCCGGACCCGAACGGCCGCGGCAACGCAAAGTGGGAACCGGTTTTGCGCGGGACAAACGCGAAGCGTTTGCCCGGAGATCACGAAAACTTCACTGCTACCTGCGCAAGCTCGCGGCCGGCGGGCCTGTCAGCCGCGGTGAAGGCAGCAAAACTGTGCATCTGGTGTCACGAATGCCCCTTAATATATTGATGGAGCGCGTTTTATTCAGCCCAAGCGAATTCCACTCCGGCTCAAAACGCGCTACCAGTTCGGGCCAGGAAACAAGCGTGGCGCCGGGGCGGCGAAGATCGCCTGGCAGCCGCTTTTATGGGATCGCAGTTAGAGGTGGAGATGCTTGAAGCAATACGCAGGGCGGTTTCGTTTCTGCGCCAGAAGCAAATCCTGCACAAGCTAGGTGTTGTGGTCAGCATCACGGTCATCGGGATCGCGTGCTACGTACTTTACCATATGCTGCGC
>JAYSPJ010000125.1:0-3073 GCA_043722155.1 Bradyrhizobium sp. | reverse complement strand
CGACGTCCTGGCCCGCATCGCCGAACATCCCGTCCAGAAACTCGACGAACTGCTGCCGTGGAATTGGCGTGGGTCCAGCGCGCAGATCCGTCGGGCAGCGTGACGTCCGCTTCCGCCCCTCAGCCGCGTGAGTGATGCCACCGCGGTCCTGACCGGATGCTAACCTTGCTTCTGCTTGACGGCGTTTAGCTGGGAACTGAACCACGCGATATCAACCGTGCTGTTCGCGACGTCATCCTCCAACTGGGCGAGCAGTGTGTACTGCTCTCGGATCAGCGGTGCCAGATGATCGTCTTTGAAGGCCGCAATCGAGTGTGCGTCGTCGTCCCTGTACTCATCAACAGCGTTGAGAATCGCTTCCATCACGTCAACGTCGAGAGCTTTGATCTCCTTGTGAAACAAGTAGTGCAATTCGAGTTCGGTATCTTTCGCTTTGTCCAAGCCGTAGGACTTCATGCCGAGAGCAATCAGGCATCCGTCGGAGAGAACCGCCATTAGCCAACGCTGCGTTAGCAGCAAGTGCAGGTTCTTGTCGTTCGGGTCCTTCGCCCAAGGTGCGTCTTTGCACATGAAAGACCATGATGCGACATGCTTGGCGTCCTGCGAGACGGTGTACACAGCACGCCAACTGCGCTCCATCATGATCAGAGTCAGGAGGCGTGACTTTTGCATTTGCCACGTTGCTTCGTCTGCGATCATCTCAAGCTGAGATTTGTAATAGTCTCGCCAATAATCGAGCAAGCTGGTTCCGTTCTTGCCGACTAAACCCGCGGCAAGGCGCTTCCAATCGGTGGGCAGCGGCGGCGACGTGATCAGGTTGCTCGCGTCCTTTAGCAGATCATTGTACGTCAGAGGTCGATGGAAAAGTGCTTTGAAGAATGCCACTTATTGCGCCTCAATGTTGCTCGAGGCAGTCTACATAAAATAGCGACCGGGAATAGCCGATAGCGGTTGCATGTCGGCTTCGGGTCGATACTGTTGCAAAAGTCGAAAATCCGACGATGCTAAAAATATCGCGAAAGCCGATTTCGGGACATCTCTTTCGCTACGAGGCTCCGTAACGCCGATACGAAGGTCGGTGGATGTTTTGGCGTGAAACGATATGGTCCCTCACATCGCGGAGAGCGGGAAGCACCAGCGGCTCTGAAAATTTCAGTCCCCGCCCCAAAAATACTTTTGCAACAATATCGGTCAAAAGCCGCCGTAACGGCTCCGAAATGCGACTTCCGGTGTTCACCCGATACCGGACATCGCTCCTGAGGTCGCCGATCAGTGTCCGATGACCACCTGCCGGACCGCCCAATGCCAATCCGGCCTGACATCCGCCCCGTGCTTCCCGCAAGGCGGTGCAAACGAAGCGTCGCTCGCAAAAAGAAAGACCGCCCTTGTGAGAAATAGGGCGGCCTTTCAATCTGAGGTCAACAATCCCACCAAGGAATGCTGATGAGCATTTCTACCGGCCATTTCTCAAGACTTCATTAGTGATGCGCCACCGCCGCACCCGTAGAACTACCCGGACCGCAAAAATCACGATGCGAACAAAGCGGACCGTTCACGCAACAAACCGGGATCGGCGTACCTGCTCACCCCTTCGGCCAGTCCGGCCTGACATCGGCCCCGCGCTTGCCGCAGGCGGTGCAGACGAACCCCGGCTCGATATCCGACAGCCTGACATCATCGCCCCAGCGAGCGGCGCTGGCCGTGCCGTCACGCCAGACGCGTTAGCACCCACATTCCAAACCGGTGGCCGGGATGTGTGCCACGGCGCGGCAATGAACCGACTGGTAATCGACCGAATCACGTCCGATACTTTCGAGTATTAGTGAGGGCCTGATACCGGTGACATTTTCAGTAAATGCCTACGTTGACGACCACCTCCTGACGGTGACGACCGAAACGGCGCAGGAAGCGTTCGCAAAGGCTGTCGAGTGGCAGGTCGCTGAGGGGTTCGGCGACATCACGATAAGCGACGGCGTTCGCAGCTATTCGATTGACGAATTCTCATCGGTGCTGCCGAAGCATGCTGCTCTCGCGAGGCTTGTCGCTTTACGGCGTAGCGAAGCGGCCCCCGAGCGCCATTTTGCTCTTCACGAATTCCAAAATGGAAAATGGGATTGTGACTATGTTGTCCCGTGGACAAAGTCCGCGTGCAATGTGGACGCAAAGCTGATGATCATCGGACAGGACTGGTCCTCTGAAAAGTTTCTTACCGATCCGAGACACAATACCGACGAGAGAGTACGCCAAAGACAGCTATTTGGGCGAGATGAACACATAAAAACGAACAGAAACATCGATGAGCTGCTCAAATTTTTTGATCTTAACTGGCATCAGACTTACGCGACGAACGTATCGGTGTTCATTAAGCAGGGTACGATGGCAGCTAGAGTGCCAATGCCATTGCTAATAAAATGCGCGAAAACGTTCACACTTGAGCAATTGAAAATAGTGAAGCCGCTGATGGCTATCTGCTTAGGTAGTGCCACTTTTAACTCCATACGTGTCGCACTTGGGGAGGAACGAATGGCTCTCCATGAGGTGCTGCGGACGAATGCTTACTTGATCGAGAACGGTACGAAAATACATGGCGTCCCTCATGCTGGCGGATTGGGTACGGCATCCTTTGGAGGTCGTGCCGGGATTGAACCTATCTGGCAAAACCTTGCCGCCCAATTTAAACAACTTAGTGGCTGATGGATGGGCGAGGATCGATCTACAGTTGGCGACGGTTCAATTCTCGATAGTCGGCGCAATAGATCAAGACGCTGGTCACGTCAAAGGGCGCGCATCTCGCCGAAGGTGATCATAGTCTGGCGGGTCTGGTGGTCGGGCATGGTGAGGTCGCGTCGGCGTTAGGGCCGCTCGTAGACCGTGATCATTCTGTTAAAGCTTGATGTCCGCTTTTCACTGCACAGCGGGTAGAGTCGAGATGTGGCGCGGTGACTTTAGGTAGAACATATCTGTTGCCGCCTCTTTCGTCTGGCGGTGCCTTAGTGGTTCAGCCATGGCTCCGTTTCCACATCCCGCTCATCGAACCGGACATGCAGATCTCCCGCATCCGGCTCTCGGACAA
>JAYSPJ010000124.1:0-10448 GCA_043722155.1 Bradyrhizobium sp. | reverse complement strand
GCCCGCGTGCGCTAGACCGGCGCCAGACAGGCCGTTTTCCCGGTGGCCTTGCCGTCCGCGCGGCGCTACAAGCGGCATCAAACGGAGTTGTTCATGCAGGATCTCTGGCGTCTGTCGGCTATCGATATCGCGGCCCTCGTCAAGTCGAAGAATATCTCGGCGCAGGAGGCGGCGTCCGCGGCGCTGGCCCGGCTCGACGCGGTCAATCCGAAAATCAACGCCGTAGTCGAGCATCGGCCGGCGGACGTGCTGGCGCAGGCCGCCGCCATCGATGCGGCGATCGCGCGCGGCGAAGATCCGGGGCCGCTGGCGGGCGTGCCGGTCACCGTCAAGGTCAATATCGATCAGGAAGGGTTCGCCACCACCAACGGCCTCAAGCTGCAGCGCGATGTCATCGCGAAGACCAACAGCCCGGTGATCGACAATCTGCGCAAGGCGGGGGCCGTGATTCTCGGGCGCACCAACTGCCCGGCGTTTTCCTATCGCTGGTTCACCACCAATCTCGTTCATGGCGACACCAAAAATCCGCGCGATCCCGGCATCACGCCGGGCGGCTCGTCGGGCGGGGCAGGGGCGGCGGTGGCGGCGGGCATCGGCCACATCGCCCATGGCACCGATATCGCCGGGTCGATCCGCTATCCCGCCTATGCCTGCGGCGTGCATGGCCTGCGTCCGACGGTCGGACGCATCGCGGCCTTCAATGCGGCGCTGCCGGAGCGCCCGATCGGGCCGCAGATCTCGGCGGTGTCGGGTCCGCTGGCGCGCACCGTCGGCGATATCAGGATCGCGCTGGCGGCGATGTCGGGCTACGACGCGCGCGATCCCTGGTGGGTGCCGGCGCCACTGCAAGGGCCGGCGATGCAAAAGCGCGCCGCGCTGTGCCTCAATCCCGATGGGCTCGATCCGGTGGCGGAAGTGAAGGCCGCCGTCGCCGATGCCGGCAAGCGGCTGGAGCGCGCCGGATGGGTGGTCGAAGAGGTCGAAACGCCGCCGCTGCGCGAGGCTGCGGAGCTGCAGACAAAACTGTGGCTCGGCGACGGTTATGAAGCGCAACTGGCCGCGGCCGAGCGCGAAGGCGATCCCGGCGCGCTGGCCTGCCTGCGCGGCAACCGGAGCAAGGTGTTTCCGTTCGATGCCGACGCGTTCTCCAAAACCCTGACGCGGCGCGCGACCCTGATCCGCCAATGGCTGCAATTCCTGGAGAAATATGCCGTGCTGGTAATGCCGGTGTCCGGCGAGTTGCCGTTTCCCGACCAGCTCGACGTCAAGGACGATGCCTCCTTCGCCCGGGTGTGGCATGCGCAATTGACCCAGATCGCGATTCCCTTCATGGGGCTGCCGGGGCTGACCGTTTCCACCGGCCTGGTGGGCCGCATTCCGGTCGGCGTACAGGTGGTTTCCGGCCGCTTCCGCGAGGATCTCTGCCTCGCCGCGGGCGAGGCGATCGAGGCCGGCGGAACCCCGTCGGCGGCGATCGATCCCGCCGGTTGATGGATTGGCGCGTCCAGACGAAAGAACATGATGACTGGCGTTCTTGATTTTACGGCGAAGTCGCTGGCCGGCGAGGACGTTCCGCTGCGGCGGTTCGAGGGTCAGGTACTGCTGATCGTCAACACCGCGAGCAAGTGCGGATTCACCCCGCAATACAAGGGTCTCGAAATGCTGCATCAGAAGCTCGGCCCGCGCGGTTTTTCGGTGCTCGGATTCCCGTGCAACCAGTTCGGCGGCCAGGAACCGGGCGACGCCCAACAGATCGAGCAGTTTTGTTCGAGCAACTATGCCGTCACCTTTCCGATGTTCGCCAAGGTCGATGTCAATGGCAGCAACGAGTACCCGTTGTTTGCCTATCTGAAGAATGCGAAATCCGGCCTGCTCGGCCCGTCGATCAAATGGAATTTCACCAAGTTCCTGGTCGACCGTTCCGGCAAGGTGGTCGCGCGGCATGCGCCGACGGCCAAGCCGGAAGGACTGACGAAAGAAATCGAGGCCCTGCTATGAACGAGAAGAACGAGACCATGAGCGATCAGTTTCCGGACCGCCTGTCGACCAACCCGAAGAGCCCCTATTACAATGAAGAGCTGCTGTCGCGCGACGTCGGCATCCGCTTCAAGGGCGCCGAGAAGACCAATGTCGAGGAATATTGCATCAGCGAGGGCTGGGTGCGGGTGACCGCGGGCAATGCCAAGGACCGCTACGGCAATCCGCTGACCATCAAGGTGCACGGCCCGGTCGAGCCGTATTTCAGGGACAAGGCGGAATCGTAAGCCATGTCCGTCCGCATCGTCGACGTCCGCGAGGTGACGAAACCGATCTCGTCGCCGATCCGCAACGCCTATATCGACTTTACCAGGATGACGACCAGCCTCGTTGCCGTCGTCACCGACGTGGTGCGCGACGGCAGGCCGGTGGTCGGTTACGGCTTCAATTCCAACGGCCGTTACGGCCAGGGCGGGCTGATCCGCGAGCGGTTTGCGCCGCGCCTGATGGAGGCCGATCCGAGAACGCTGCTCGATGAGGCCGGCGACAATCTCGATCCGGACCGGGTCTGGGCGACGCTGATGTCGAACGAGAAGCCCGGCGGCCATGGCGAGCGCTCGGTCGCGGTCGGCACCATCGACATGGCGGTATGGGATGCGGTGGCGAAGATCGCGGGCAAGCCGCTGTTCCGGCTGCTGGCCGAACGTCACGGCCGCAAGGCCGACCCGCGCGTGTTCGTCTATGCCGCGGGCGGCTACTACTATCCCGGCAAAGGCCTGTCGATGCTGCGCGGCGAGATGCGAAGCTATCTCGACCGCGGCTACACTGTCGTCAAGATGAAGATCGGCGGCGCGCCGATCGCGGAAGACCGCCAGCGCCTCGAGGCTGTGCTCGAGGAGATCGGCAGCGAGGCGCAACTCGCGGTCGATGCCAACGGCCGTTTCGATCTCGAGACCGCGATCGCCTATGCCAGGATGCTGCGCGACTATCCGCTGTTCTGGTACGAGGAAGCCGGCGACCCCCTCGATTACCAGTTGCAGGCGGCGCTGGCGGAATTCTATCCGGGGCCGATGGCAACGGGCGAGAATCTGTTCAGCCATCAGGACGCGCGCAACCTTCTTCGCTACGGCGGCATGCGGCCCGACCGCGACTGGCTGCAGTTCGACTGCGCGCTGTCCTACGGTCTATGCGAATACCAGCGCACGCTAGCGGTGCTGCAGACGCAGGGCTGGTCGGCGAGCCGCTGCATTCCCCATGGCGGCCATCAGATGTCGCTGAACATCGCGGCCGGTCTCGGCCTCGGCGGCAATGAGAGTTATCCCGACCTGTTCCAGCCCTATGGCGGTTTTCCGGACGGCGTCCGCGTCGAGAACGGTCACATCGTGATGCCGGATCTGCCGGGCATCGGCTTCGAGGGCAAGTCCGATCTCTACAAGGAGATGAAGGCGCTGGCGGGGTGAGGGCAGGTTGCGCAGCGAACTCCACTTCACCTCTCCCCCTGTGGGAGAGGTCGGATCGCATCGCAGATGCGATCCGGGTGAGGGGTTGCGGACTATCGATAGACCGTAACCCCTCACCCCAACCCTCTCCCACAGGGAGAGAGGGGGCTCACCGCCGTCGTGGCGAGCATATCGAATAACCCCGTTTCTTTACGGCAGCCGCATATCCAGCAGCCGCCGGCCCTCGCCCTTCAGCAGTTTCTTCACCGCGCCGGAAGCCACGACCTCGCCTTCGTTGGCGTAGGCCTCGTGGTTCTTCTCGATATCCTCGAGCCGGTAGAGATAGTTGACCATGATGCCGGCGGATTCGCGCAGGCCCTTCGGCGAGAGGTCGCCGAGCCAGTCGATCCGCTCCAGCCGCGCGCCGTTGCCGAGATGGAAACGTGCCACCGAATCGATCAGCCGCCCCTTCGGCGTGCGGGCTTTCAGGAAATAATGCGCCGCCAGCGGCTCCAGCACCGCGCGCAGTTTCGACGCCAGCTCCGCATCCTCGAACCAGTCCGGCTTGTCGAGATTTTCGAGCAGCGCGCGCTCGTCGTCGCTGACGGGAACGTCGCTCGCCTGCTTCAGCCATGGCATGAACCCCGGCACCGGCGACAAGGTGACGAAATTCTCCAGCTTGGGCAGTTCGCGGCGCAACTCCTCGACCACCTGCTTGATCAGGAAACTGCCGAACGAAATGCCGCCGAGGCCTTTCTGGGTGTTGGAGATCGAATAGAACACGGCGGTGCGGGCGCGCTCGATCGGCACCAGCGCCCGGTCTTCGGCCAGCAGCGGCGCGATCGCGGCGGGGATCGTCTCGGTCAGCGCCACCTCGACGAAGATCAGCGGCTCGTCGACCAGCGCTGGATGAAAGAAGGCGTAACAGCGCCGGTCGACGGGATCGATGCGGCGGCGCAGATCGTCCCAGTCGCGGATTTCATGCACCGCCTCGTAGCGGATGATCTGTTCCAGAATGTTCGCCGGCGTCTGCCAATCGATCCTGCGCAGCACGAGAAATCCCCTGTTGAACCATGAAGACAAAAGATGGACGACATCGCGGTCGAGCGCGGCCAGATCCTTGTGCCCGTTCATGAGGTGCAGCAGATCGGCGCGCAGCGCCACCAGATCGCTGGTGCCGCCGGGCGCCCGGTTCAGCCGCCGGATCAGTTCCTGCCGCCGCGGCTCGGACGCAAAGTGCAGGTCGCTGGCGTCCTCGTCGGACGGCTGCGCGCGCCAGGCCTCGATCGCCTGCGAAAGCCGCTCCCGGTCCGGACCATAATCGCGGGCCAGGGTTTCGAAGAATGAATGCCGGCCGGCCTCGTCGAGGTTGCGATAGCGGTCGAGCACCTCGCGCGCGATCGCGACGCCGGAAGCCTCGCCGCGGCCCGACAGCAGCGCCTCGCACAATTCGATCAGTTCGGAGGCATCCTGCTTCGCATCCAACGGCCCGCCGCGGCGAAGCAAAGTGCGTCCGCGCTCGGAAATCGAGGCGAGAAGGTCGGAGAAGAAGGCGTTGCTGCTCATGTCGGGCGGCTCGAATCCGGATTGGAGGGAATGCTATATGAGAATTAAGGCGGAACGGATCACAATCAGCGGTCAGGAATGCGCAAAAAGCGATCATGCATCGCGTGAGACGGGCGAATTTCTAAAAGTGATTTGCCCGACATGTTAAGCGAAAATTTGCCCGTCGGGTTGTTTTGTCGCGGGTTTCCGAAGGGGGCGCCGTCCCAAACCAAAATATCGAAAACAACCCCATGCACAGTAACAGTAGTGAGTGCGGAGTCGAACCAACACCACTGCTGGGAGGTCAAACGTGATATCGTCGGGCCCAGTTCCAACCTGCCGATCAAAGGACCTCGAACTTGAGCGTTGCCTTCACCAAGGAAGACAGTGCCGAAACGGCGTCGGAAACCCTGCTGCCCGATCGCCCGGTCTCGCCTCATCCGAACCTCGTTACGGAAGCGGGATTGAAGGCTCTCGAGTTGCAGTTCCAGCAGGCCCGCGAGGCCTACGAGGCCGCGCAGAAAATCGAAGACGTCAACGAACGGCGGCGGCAGGCAGCGTCCCCCTTGCGCGATGCGCGCTACCTGGCGGCGAGGGTTCGGACGGCTCAGGTCATCGCAGAGCCTGCGTCAACCGACACCGTTGCTTTTGGCAGCACGGTGACTTTCAGGCGTGACGATGGGCGCATTCAGAAATACCGCATCGTCGGAGAGAACGAGGCGGATCCCAAGGCCGGTTCGATTTCCTACGTCTCTCCGGTGGCGAGGTCGCTGATGGGCAAGGCCGTCGGCGATGTCGTCGGCGCGTCCGGGCAGGAGCTCGAGATCATGGCGATCTCTTAGCGCGCCCGCACCCGAGATATGCCCGACCAAAGCGCCGCTCAATTTTGTAATGACAATGACATTACGTTACGTTATATTGGCGTATGGCTACGACACCGAAACCGGCTGCCACACGCGACACGCTCAACCTGCGCATCAAACCCGAACTGCGCGGATTGATCGACCGTGCCGCCCTGCTTGCCGGCAAGAACCGCACCGACTTCGTTTTGGAGGCCGCGCGCCGTGCCGCAGAGGATGCGCTGCTGGATCGCACGGTGTTCAGCGTGAGCTCGAAGGCCTACGCCCAGTTTCTGAAGCGGCTCGATGCGCCGCCGCAACCGAACGACCGCCTGCGCCGTACCATGCAGGCAAAAGCGCCGTGGGACCGCGTGTGAGCCTGAGCGCGCCCGCGCCGCTGGCCGACCATCATCAGTTCGGAGCCTTCGATTCGGGCGTTCCCATTCTCGACGATTGGCTCAGGCGTCGCGCCCGTGCCAACCAGGTCAGCGGGGCTTCGCGCACTTTTGTCATTTGCGCCGATGATATTGTCGTTGGGTATTATGCGCTCGCCTCCGGCGCCGTCAGCGCCGCGGCGGCCCCTAGCCGCTTCCGGCGCAACATGCCGGAACCGATCCCGGTAGCCGTGCTCGGACGCCTTGCCGTCGATCAGCGCTGGCACAAGCAGGGCATCGGACGCGCGCTGTTCCGCGACAGTGCGTTGCGCGTGATGCAGGCGGCCGAGACGATCGGCATACGCGGCATGCTGGTCCACGCCATCTCCGACGAAGCGAAGGCGTTCTACCTCGCGCTCGGTCTTTCGGAATCACCGCTCGAACCGATGACGCTGATGGTGACACTGGCGGATCTCCGGGCAAGCCTCTAGGTCTGCCGGCAAATCGCCGGAGGCTGGGCGCTATCTGGTGGCGGTCATTTGTCGAAGCGCGCTTTCAGCGGTCGACTTTCGTTCTTTGCGTCCAGTTCCAACATGGGTAGAATATATGCGGAGGTGGGGGCAATGGTTGTACTTGACCCTAACGGGGCTCAAACCAACAGTCCCGATGACGCCAAACGGCAGCGGTGGCGTACGGCCTGGCTTTCACTTATTGCGGTAACTTTCTTGCTCGTTGGCGCGGCTATTATGTTGCGCGGCAGAGCCGCATACGAATTCTTATTTGGTTACGAAAGTATCTATCTTTTCTTCTTGCAAAACCCTGCGGTTCTCCGATCAATCTGGGATTGTTCGCCATCGTGCACAGGGCGGAATTCAAGACGACGATAAAGAGCCGACTACCTTTATTGTGGGTATGCAGTCGAAAAATGGTTCAACGATTTGGGACCGGGGCGGAGCAAAAACTTGGCATCCTGGCCAATGTCAAGCCGTCGTAATTCAAACCCCATTCCTTGAGGCCTTGTTTCAGCCGCGCTAGGTTCGTGCCTTAGCGACGAGGTACTGTGGTGACAGTGCATTAAAATTTTCGTCGAGGTTTACTGGATTAGCAGCTTTCGCGGGTTATGACGCTCTTCGTGACGCGGCCCGCCCGACAATATGCAACGTCACTCCTTCTCCGCAAACTCCGTCGGCGTCTTCCCCGTCACCTGCCGGAACGCATGCGAAAATGCCGGCACGCTGGCGTAGCCGAGATCGGCGGCGAGCTGCTTGACCGAGATGTCGGCGTCGACCGACAGCTTTTCGATCGCCGCGGCGATGCGGGCGCGTTGGCACCAGCTCTTGAAGCTCAGCTGTGTTTTCGAGGCGAACAGCCGCGACAGGGTCCGCGCCGAAGTGCCGACCGCGCGCGCCAGCGTCTCGATCTCGTGGCTCCCGGTGGGATCGCCGAGCACGATGTCGGCGGCGCGGCGGCAGCGCGGCTCCTGCGGCAGCGGAATGAAGGTGGCGGAATCCTCCGCCTGGTGCAGTTCGAGCATGACGAGTTTTATCAGCAGCGCGGTGCGGTCGGGGTCGTTGCGGCCGTCGAACAGAGCGAGGATGGCCTGGTGCAGCAGCGGCGAGACCCGCACCACGAATTCGGCATCGAGACTGGCGCTGCGGTCTTCCCGCGCGAGCCACGCCAGATCGAAATACAGCGTCCGCATCTCGATGTCCGCCAGCACGTCGATGGCGTGCTCCGACCGCGCCGGCACCCACACCGCGCGGTCCGGCGGCACCAGCCAGCGTCCCTTCGGGGTGGTGACCTGCATGGTGCCGCGGGCGGCATACACCAGTTGCGCCTCACGGTGCATGTGGGTGTCGAGCCGAACACCCCTCCGGTAATGGTTGGCAATCATGTGGAGGCCGTCGCCGGTCGAGAACCGGCGCCCCTTGATCCCTGCAATTGGCTTTTCGGCGATATTCATTGGCCACATCCCGTCAGCACAACACCCTATAACCTATTTCAGGAAATAACGGGATTTCGCCAATGAACAGCCCCGCCAGGGTGATCGGTTACGTCAACGCCGCCCACTTCATCGACCATTATTCGATGCTGATCTTCGCCGCCGCCATCATCGTGATGGGGCCGGCGCTCGGCATGGCCTATTCGGAGCTGCTGCCCTACGCGACCCCGGGTTTTGTCGCCTTCGGCGCCGGATCGCTGCTGACCGGCTGGCTCGGCGACCGCTGGAGCCGGCGCCACATGATGGTGATCTTCTTTGCCGGGATCGGGCTGTCGATGGTCGCGGTCGGGCTGGTGCAGACCCCGTTGCAACTCGGTGCTGCGCTGCTCTCGATCGGCCTGTTCGCCTCGATCTATCATCCGGTCGGCACCGCCATGATCGTGTCTTACGCCGACAGGCTCGGCCGCGAGATGGGGCTGAACGGCGTCTGGGGCAATCTCGGCGTGGCGTCGTCGGCGCTGGTCACCGGTGTGATCGGCCAGTATCTCGGCTGGCGTTGGGCTTTTATCGTGCCCGGCATCGTCACCATCGGGATCGGCATCGCGTTTGCGCGAACGGTGGTGCACGAGGACCGCTCCGGCTTCAAGCAGGCGGCGGCGCAGGCGCGGGTGGCGAAGCAAGACATGTGGCGGGTGATCCTGGCGCTGTTCATCGTGGTGATCGCGATCTCCACCACCTTCAACGCGGTGACGGTGGCGCTGCCAAAACTGTTCGCTGAGCGGCTCGCCGACATGACCGCGAGCCCGGCGCTGCTCGGGGTGATCGCCGCCTGCGTCTATGTGTTCGGCGCCATGACGCAATACACCATCGGCAAACTGATCGACCGCTATTCGTTGAAGGCGATCTCGTTGCCGCTGTCCTTCCTGCTGGCGCCGTTCCTGTACCTGGCGGCGACGCTGTCCAACCTGCCGCTGATCCTGGCCGCGATCGGCATCGTGATGGGGGCGTTCGGCCAGGTCACCGTCAACGACGCCATGGTCGGCAAATACACCAGCGAGGAATGGCGCAGCCGGGCCTATTCGGTGCGCTACTTCATCGGCTTCACCGCGGCGGGCGCTTCGGTGGGGCTGGTGGCATGGCTGTACGAGCAGGGCGGTTTCGTCACCATGCTGCAGGCGTTCGCGGCGCTCTGCCTGCTGGTGATCGCAGCCGCGATCATCCTGCCGACCGAGATCAAGGTGCCGGCGGCCAGCGCGAACTGATGGCGCCGGCCGCGAAGGCGACCGCATAGCCGGCGGCCGCGCCAATGGCCGCGCCCAGCGATTTGAACCCTACATCGCGGAGACTTGGATGACGGCCGGCTGCGATGAACTGCAGCGGCTCGAAAATCGCAGCAGTCAGCGACAGCGTCAGCACGATCAGCCAGAATCTCCCGGGATAGCCGGCGGCAAACAGTGCGCCGACAACCGCCATCACGCAAAACCGTTCGATGTTCGGCGACAGTCCCGTGGTTGGCCGGAATCCGACCGGAACGAGTGTGACCACGAGAACGATCAAAATCGAAAGCCAGGCCGCGCGCCTGACAATCAGCCGGATGGTGTCCACTTTGAAGTCCTTTATCCCCGGTCAGCGCCAGAAGGGTTTTCGGAAAAGCTTCTGCGACCGGACAGCGCGGCTGCGACGGCAACCGGCTTCGACTTCATTCGCTTCGCCCGAATTCACAGCCCCTCGCGGCATACGACGCACGACGAACTCCATACTCATCGGCCTTGAATGAGGGTTTGCAGAAGGCAGCCCATTTCGCGTCTTCCTTCTGAAGTGCGATCGCATCCAGCCGCTCCTGCTCGGGGTTGCGAACAGGGTCCGGAGCCGTCGTCCAGGTCGTGCGGCAGTTACTGTACCCGTAGTATCGCGAGTACTTGCAGTTCGAACTCTCCACGAGCGATCCTGCGAAGGCGGGAGATGTGCATGCGACCAGCGCGGCGGTCATCGCGAACTGCTTCAGTGTTATTCCCCATCGTGGCTTGCCACCATGGTACGTCGCAAAATCGGACACCCCGGACAGTCCAGCTGTGCCGAAAAGACCAGGCCTTGCGGCTTTCGCGCCGCTCGCGATCAAATTGCCGCGGAAATTCGATGGTATTGCCATTTGCTCCACACATTTTGCCAAGAAATCAATGACGCGTGGCAAGAATTGCAATAAGCGGTCCAGCGCGGCTGCGCGGTTTGGAATGGTTAAGAGCGAGCCAGATTCCGGTTTTCAACGCCTCCACCAATCGGTCACAATGGCCGGCAAAGGCTCGGCGACAATAACGAGCCGTTGGGAGGAATA